>JAICJW010000449.1 GCA_025928215.1 Chloroflexia bacterium
GATGACGGCGGGGGTGCGATGGCCGCTGCGGGTCGGGCCACCGGCGATCAGCCCGGCCATATAGGCGCGCAGGGTATTCATGTCGAACGGGTGATGCTCGATGTCGTAGACGATGTAGTCCGCCCAGGTCGCCGCGTCCTCGACGCCACCCGCATGGCTCCGCTCGCTCGGCGGCGCGTAATAGACCGGCTGATCCTGCTCAAAGAGTTCGACGCAGCGGTTCACTCGCGGCACGGTGCGCTCCTTTCCTGCATGCGTGCATGCTCGTAGCTCGTACCTGAAGGGGGTCGAGGGCAGCCCTCGTGCTCCGCTGCACAGTCTACCCGATGCTGCGCCGCACGCAATCGGTATCCCGCTTCTCTTCCGCGTCGTCGCGGCATCACGCACCCCGCGCATCACCGCATTCAAGTGCCTTGCGTGCGATGGTATACTCTCCCTCACCACAGCATGGGGCAGACGGGGGACGGGGCATGGTCACACCGGCGCGACGGCAATATCTCGACATCAAGGCACAGCACCCCGACGCCATCCTCTGGTTCCGCATGGGCGATTTCTATGAGATGTTCGATGAGGACGCCAAGACCGCCGCGCAGGCCCTCCATATCACCCTGACGGGCCGCCCATTCGGCAAGGATGGGCGCGTGCCGATGGCGGGCGTGCCGTATCACGCCGCGCACTCCTACCTCGCGCGGTTACTGCGGCAAGGGTTCCGCGTCGCGATCTGCGAGCAGATGTCCGAACCGGGGCGCGGCCTCGTGGACCGGGCGGTCGTGCGCGTCGTCACGCCGGGGACGGTCGCGGAACCGGCCTTGCTGCCCGCGAAGGAGAACTCCTATCTCGCCGCGCTCTGCCCCGGCCCGGCGGGCTACGGTCTCGCCTATGTGGACGTGACGACGGGCGAGTTCGCCGTCACCGAGTTCGTGGATGGCGATCCCGCCCTCTGCCGCGTTGCCGTCGAGAACGATCTGCTCCGGATCGGCCCGCGCGAATGCCTCGTGCCGAAGCCCGAATCGCCTGAAGACCCCGATCCCTTCCCGCACGAGCGGCCACAGACGCCCGGCCATATCACGCCGTACGACGCACGTTATTTCGGTTTGGAGACGGCGACCGACGCGCTGCGGAACCATTTCGGCGTCGTCTCGCTGGAGGCATTCGGCTGCGCGCACTCCCCGCTCGCCGTCCGTGCGTCCGGGGCGATCCTCGCCTATCTCGGCGAGACGAATGCGATGCTCCTACCGCTCCTGACCGGGCTGCGCACCTACGCAGCCGACGGCACGATGCATCTCGACGCCGCGACCCGCCGCAACCTCGAACTCCACTGGACGGGCCGGACGCAGACGACGGCGCACTCTCTCCTCGGCACGCTGGACGGCACGAAGACGGCGATGGGTGGGCGGCTCCTGCGCCGGATGCTTGCCCAGCCGCTCACCGACCGCGCCGCCATCGCAAAGCGGCTGGACGCCGTCGAGGGCTTTGTCACCCGCACGGCGCTTCGCATGCAGACACTGGCCCTGCTCGCGGGCATCGGGGATATGGAGCGGCTGACCGCCCGCGCCCGGCAGGAGGCCGCGACGCCGCGCGAACTGCTCGCCCTCCGCGACGCGCTCCACGCCATCCCGACGCTGACGACGATGCTGCACGACGCGGACGCGGACGCGCTCGCCGCACTCGCCGCCCACCTCGATCCCTGCACGCGGGCTGCTGACCTCATCAGTCACGCCGTGCTCGCGCCGGAGGGCAAGGAGACATGCCGCCGCATTCGCCCCGGCTACGACCCCGACTTCGACGGCCTCGTCCACACCGCGACACATGCCCGTGAGACCATCGCCGCGCTGGAGGCGGCAGAACGCGAGCGCACCGGCATTCGCTCGCTGAAGATCAAGTACAACTCCGTCTTCGGCTACGGCATCGAAGTTTCCCGTCCGAACCTGCCGCATGTTCCTGACGACTACCGCCGCACACAGACGCTGACACACGCCGAGCGGTTCGTGACGCCCGCGTTGAAGGAATGGGAAGCGACGATTCTCCACACCGAGGAGCGGATCACGGCGCGGGAAGAGGAATTGTATCGCGGTGTGCTGCGCGAGATTGGCGCGGCGGCCCCTGTCCTGCTTGGCACGGCGCGGGCGGTAGCGCATGTGGATGTTTTCTGCGCCCTCGCGGACCGCGCCGTCCAGCATCGCTACGTTCGCCCGATACTCGCGGATGATACGACACTGCGGATCGTCGCGGGGCGGCATCCGGTCGTCGAGGCGTCGCTGGCGAACACCGGCGACTCCTTCATCCCGAACGACACGGTTCTGGACACCGAGGGGCATCAACTCCTGCTGCTCACCGGGCCGAATATGGCGGGCAAGAGCACCTATCTCCGGCAGGTGGCGCTCATCGTGCTGATGGCGCAGGTCGGCTCGTTCGTCCCGGCGGAATCGGCGCGTATCGGCCTCGTGGATCGCATCTTCACCCGTATCGGCGCGCAGGACGACCTCGCGGCGGGCCAGAGTACCTTTCTCATTGAGATGATGGAGACGGCGGCGATCCTCCGCCACGCGACGCCGCGCTCGCTGATCGTCCTCGATGAAGTTGGGCGCGGCACCGGGACAGACGACGGTGTCGCTATCGCCCGCGCCGTCGTGGAAGACCTCGTCCATCGCGTGCGAGCGCGAACGCTCTTCGCCACCCACTATCACGACCTCGCGGATGCATCCGGTCGCCTCCCCGGCGTGCAGGTCGCCTCCGCCGCCGTCGCGGAGGAGGACGGCGATGTCACCTTCCTCCATCGCATCACCCCCGGCGCGATGGGCAAGAGTTACGGCATCCACGTCGCCCGCCTCGCCGGTCTCCCATCCCATGTTGTCGAACGGGCGAGGGAACTCGTTTTGAACCACGAAGACACGAAGAGCACGAAAGAAACGGGGGCAAACGACAATGGGAATGGGCACGGCGCAAAGGCGTCGCCTCAGTCCTCTTCCCTGGTGGATGATCTGACGGCGCTCGATCTGGCACGGATGACGCCGCTGGAGGCGATCGCGGTACTTGGTCGTCTCCAGGAACGCGCCCAGAGGCTATCGCATCCCGACGAACGCGAGTGGGCGATACCCTATGAATAGCCAGCAGCCAATACGCGGCTCTCAGTCCTTCGCCACTCCCCGGATTGCTCTTCTGCCACCTGCCGTCGCGGAGCGGATCGCGGCGGGCGAAGTGATTGAGACGCCCGCGGCGGTCGTCAAGGAGTTGGTCGAAAACGCGCTCGATGCCGGGGCGCGACAGATCATTGTCGAGGTGCGCGGCGGCGGATTAGAGAATA
>JAICJW010000063.1 GCA_025928215.1 Chloroflexia bacterium
GCCGTAGTAGGTCGCAATCGCCCGCCGCAGTGTCGCCTCGTCCAGTTCCTCATCGAGCTCGTTGCGGTAGCGCAAGGCCTCCATCGCGGGATGTGCAGACCGATCCTGCCGCGTGAAGCTAGAGGGCAATTCGATGGTATCGAGGGGGTAGCGGTCGAAGAATTCCTGCGGCGCCTTGAGGGGCGGATGCGGGCAGGTGAGTGAGACGAAAAGCGTCCACGGTTTGTCGTGCTGCGATGCCTCTTCGTGCAACCACCGCACGCTCGCCTCGGTGATCGCGCGGTCATAGTGAGTATAGTCCGACTCGCCGGGTCCCGCGTTGAGAATGCGCTTCCGTGATCCGGGAACCCGTTGTACCGGATCGCGCACCATGCCGTAGATATCGCCCTCACCCTTGTGGACATGCATGGGCAAGCGCTGATCGGGAAAGCCGGTATCGTCATCTTCCCCGCGATAGTGCAGCTTCCCGATTGTCGTCACATGATGGCTCTGCCGTACGAGGCGATCTCCCCAACTCGGCACACGACCATCGTAGGGCGTGCCGTTGTCCCAGTAACCAATCTGATGCACGTAGCGACCGGTCGCGAAACTCGCACGGGCGGGGACGCAGATCGGGCAATTGGTGTAGGCGTTCGTGAAACGGACACCGCGCGCGGCGAGCGCGTCCAGATTGGGCGTCTGGACAACCGGATTGCCATAGCAGCCCAAAATCCGGCGATTGTGCTGGTCTGCCATGATGTACACCAGGTTCATCGGTTTCATCTTCCTGATCCCCCAATCGCGTTGTTAGACCCCCCACTCGCCGCCGAAGATTGTCGTCATCTGCCCGAGAATGTCCGCCCGATGCGCCTGATAGTCCGCATAGTCATGGATGAGGAGCTTGAGATCACTCAGCGGCGGGCTCCCGGTGGGCGGCGCCAGATCGGACCGGCTGGAATACTTCCCGCCGTCAACGAGGATCTTCTGGCCCTCATTCCCCATCCACCACTCGTAGAAGAGCGTGGCAGCATTGGGATGTGCGGCATCTTTCATCAGCCCGACCGCACCCAACTCCGTTGGCACCCCTTCATCCGGGAAGAAATAATCTGTTGGCTTCTTGTCCTGCTTGGAGCGCCACGCGATATTATCGTTCTGAAGGAAGCCCACCGATCGCTCGCCATTTTCCAGCGTCTGCGTGACAAGCTGCGGGGTGTCAACACGGAGCGGCTTATTCGCGGCAAACCCTTTGAGCAGGTCATAGCCAAAGTTTTTGGCGAGCGTGTAGAGTCGTGGCGCGCCATCCCCGGTGCTCGCACTGAAGAATATCAGTTTCCCGCTGTATTTCGGGTCGGTCAGGTCTTTCCAATGCTTCGGCACATCGCCGCCCGTAATCGCTTTCGTGTTGTACTGGATCACGCCCTGGGTCAAGCGATCCGCGACCCACGTATTGTCGGGATCGCGCAGGTTGGCAGCGACCGTTTTCGTCGCCGGAGAATCATAGGGCTTGAGCAAGCCGCGCTGCTTCATCGCGAGAAAGGCGGCAACGTCCGACGCGTCAACAATATCGGACTGGACCTTCCCTGCATCCGCCTCGGCCAGCACCTTTTGTGTCACACCGGCAGAGCCAGCGCGGTAATACTGAACATCGATGCCATATTTGTCCTTGAAGGGCTTGATGATCGCGTCCACGATCTGCGTATCGAGGCTCGTGTAGAGTTGGACTTTGCCTTCCTTCTTCGCCTTGTCCACGAGATCGGCGGGTGGGTTGAAGGCAGTTGTCGCGCCCGCGCCACCCGTCGTCGCACTCGCACTACCCGTCGTCACACTGGCGGCTGCGGTCGTGCTCGATGGCGCGGTGGTGACGGCCGGTTTCGGTGCGGTAGTCGCGCTCACACCCGCCGTCGCCGCCGAGGTCGAGGACGCGGACGACCCCCCGCAGGCCGCGAGCGCGAGCGCAACAGCCGCCGCGCCACTCGCCTTGAGAAGATCACGCCGCCTCAGTATTCGACGCTCCGGATACTCTGCCCATGCCATCGTCGCCCTCCCTTTACTCCTGTCGCAACTCCACAATCAGCGGCACAGCGGCGCTTGTGTGGAGGCGCGCACCACCAATCCCGTGCGCATCACGAGATGCGCGGGCGTCTCCACCGCCCCTTCGACACCACTGAGCCGTTCCGCAAGCAGGGCAATTGCCTCTTCGGCCACTTCCTGTACCGGCTGCGCGACGCTCGTCAGCGGCGGGTAGAGGAAGGCGGCAAATGCATCGTCATAGCTAACAATGCTCATCGCGTCTGGCACGCGCACCTGCCGCTCATAAAGCACGCGGAGCACGCCGAGCGCGAGACTATCGCCCATGACAAGGAGCGCGGTCGGCCGCTCAGGGAGCGCGAGCAGCGATTGGGTGGCCTGATATCCCCCGTCCACCGCGCGTGTCATCCCAAGTTGGAGGTAGTCATCCGGAATCGGGATCGCGCGACGATCGAGTGCGGCGAGAAAGGCATCGAGGCGGCTTCGATCGACGGGATTCGTCCGGCTCGAACCGATAAACGCGATGGCGCGGTGACCGAGCTCAACAAGATGGTCCACCGCACTCGTGATTCCGCATGAAGCGTCCACCGTGATCGTGGACGCTTCGGCGACCGGCTGCGGGCGGAGCAACTGCACCACCGGCACGCCCCGGTCAATGAAACGCCGGACCTCCTCGACGCTCCCCGGCGCGTCGAAGATCACCCCATCCACGCGCTGACCGAGCAGGAATTTGATCAGTTCGTCGCCGGTGCGCGCCTGATCCGATTCCGCGTTCACCTCGATGACATGGTAGCCACGGAGCATCGCCGCGCGGGCGATATGGACGCTGAGAAGGTACGGGATCGGTCGCTCGTACGGCGTCTGGCGGAAGAAACGCGGCACGAAGCCAATCACCCCGCTCCGCTGGCGGCGGAGCGCCTGCGCGGCGAGATGCGGCGTGTAACCCAATTCCGTCGCCGCCGCGATCACTCGCTGGCGCGTCGCCTCGGAGACGCGGATATTGCTCCGCGCGCCATTGAGGACGGCGGACACCGTCGCTTGCGAGACACCGGCATGTCTCCCGACATCCTTACTCGTCACCGACCGGGCGCTGGGCGTCACGTCCACCTTCTCCGCGCAACAGGGGATTTGATTAGACGTATTATCGTGCGATTCCGTTATACCATGTCTGTCAAGCACTCCCCGTTCCCACGTCTCATCCCGCGGGGACTGCCAGACCGACGACCCGCCCCGATCCGTCGCCTTTGTCACCGTTCCTCCCCGGATCATGGCATCCGGCGATCGCATGATCGAACGGGTGCCGCCCCGCTTCTCCCGCGCCGCCGATGCATTTCCTTCTTCGTCGTGTAGAATAGCGTGATGAATTACGCCGGATGGGCGCGGCGGGCACCGAATCTCACGTGTTGAAGGAGTGCTGGGTGAGCACAGGGATGCAAACAGGGACGACACGAGAAGCGACGCACCGCGCGTATCGCGGCTATACCTCCTGTGGCGATCTGCGCGCGAGCAACGCGGGCGAGCGGGCTACATTGCGCGGCTGGGTCAACCGGCGGCGCGACCACGGTGGCCTGATCTTCATTGACCTGCGCGACCGTTACGGCATCACCCAATGCACGATCAATCCGGCGCACGCGCCCCAGGCGCACGCCATCGCCGAGGAAGCGCGCGCCGAATACGTGCTGGAAGTGACGGGCGAGGTCGTCCGCCGCCCGGCAGGCGCGGAGAACCCGCAGATCGCAACGGGCGAGATCGAACTGCTGGTGGACGGCGTGAAGATTCTCAATGCCGCCAAGACGCCGCCCTTCGTGATCGCCGAGGGCGCGGAGCAGGGCGAGGTGGACGAATCGCTGCGCCTCACATACCGCTATCTTGATCTGCGCCGCCGCGCGATGACTGAGCGCATGATCCTGCGGCACACCGTTATCAAATTCATTCGTGACTGGCTCTCGGCGCGCGGCTTTCTGGAGATCGAGACGCCGATGCTCATCAAGGCAACGCCCGAAGGCGCGCGGGATTTCCTCGTGCCGAGCCGCGTCCACCCCGGCGAGTTTTACGCCCTACCGCAGTCGCCGCAGCAGTTGAAGCAGATTCTGATGATCGCGGGGATGGATCGCTACTTTCAGATTGCCCGCTGCATGCGCGACGAGGATCAGCGCGCCGACCGGCAGTTGGAGTTCACGCAACTCGATCTGGAGATGTCCTTCGTGGCGATGGAGGACGTCCTCAACCTCGCGGAGGACCTCTACACCGAACTGACTGAGACCGTCACGACTATGCGCGTCCAGGATAAACCGTGGCCGCGCCTCAGCTACGCGGACTCAATGGAGCGGTACGGCAATGATAAGCCCGATCTCCGCTTCGGAATGGAACTGAAGGACATTTCCGACCTCGTGCGGGGAAGCGAATTCGGCGTCTTCGCGAAGACGGTCGAGAGCGACGGCGCGGTGCGCGGTATCTGCCTCCCCGGCCAGGGGACGATGACGCGCAAGGAGATTGACGCCCTGATCACCCTCGCGCAGGGTTTCGGCGCGAAGGGGCTGGCCTACTTCATTGTCGAGGAACACGACGGCGCGCCCGTCGCTCGCTCGCCGATCGCCAAGTTCTTCATGCCCGATGAGCAGCGCGCGATCTTCGCCCGCTTCGATGCCAAACCCGGCGACCTGATCGCCCTCGTCGCCGATGAGCGGGTGCGGGCGGGGGATGTCCTCTCGCGCCTCCGGCAGCATTTCGGGCAGGCACTCGGCCTCGCGGACCCGAATGTGATGGCCTTCGCATGGCTTCTGGAGCAGCCCTTTGTCGAGTGGAACGCGGACGAGCAGCGCTGGGACGCCGTCCATCACCCCTTCGTGATGCCCTTCGAGGAGGACATCCCGCTCATGAACACCGATCCGGGGAAGATGCGCGCGCAGCAGTACGATCTCGTCGCCAATGGCTTCGAACTGGGCAGCGGCAGCATTCGCATCGCCCAGCGTGACCTACAGGAGCGCGTCTTCCGCCTCCTCAACCTCGATGAGGAGGAGTTGCAGACGAAGTTCGGCGGCTTCCTGCGCGCGTTTGAGTATGGCGCCCCGCCGCACGGCGGTATCGCCCCCGGCATTGACCGTCTCGTTATGCTCTACGCGCACGAAGAGAATATCCGCGAGGTGATCGCCTTCCCGAAGAACCAGTCCTTCCAGGACCTGATGCTCGGCGCGCCCTCCGGCGTCTCGCAGCGCCAGCTCGACGACCTCCACATCGCCATCGTCCCGCCGGAGGAAACGAAAGAATAACCACGAAGGCACGCATACGGAAGGCCCCGCGAGAGGTGTCGCGGGGCCTTCCGTATGCGTATTGCCGCGCGTTACGGCTTGACAAGGACGGGGTTCGTGATAACGGTAATGGGTGCGCCGGGGAAGAGTTTGAACTGGCGATGGAAGGTATAGGTGCCTTCCGGCGCGCCGGTTAGCGCGATGGTGACGACCACATTGAGATGCGTCCGTGTGGCGTCCGTGAAACTGATCACGTAATGGTGGCCGTTGAGGTTGAAGGTGAGCGGATCACTCGTGAACGTCGCCGTCTGCATGCCAACATCGGTGTCCGCCGGGGTGCCTTTATCGTAGACATGCACATTGACGCTGGTACCCGTGACGGTGATGACCAACCGCGAGAATTGCCCCTGCGTCGGTGTTACTTCGTTGACCCAGTTGCCATCGTAACTGTCCGCGGTTGGCTGCGCCGAGAGTGTCGTGAAGGAGACGATGCCCGAGTAGCCGATCGGGCCGGAACCGACTTTTGCCGCGCCTCGCACCTCGTACTGCGTGCTCGGGTCAAGGCTCGTCAGCGTCACGACGACGCTGGTGCCCGGCGTGCAGGAGACGCTATCAATGTTTGTCGCGAAGTTCGTGTCGCCCTTCAGCCGGATCTCCGCCGTGCCGCATGTCGCAACATCCGTCGTGAACGAGATCGTCGCCTTGTTCGGAGTGATATTCGTGACCGTGGGATTCGTGAGAATCGGCGCGGTCGGCGTGGTCGTCGGTGTGGTTGTCGCCGTGCCCGTGCCGCTACCGGCGTTCGTGACGTACCGCCACGTATAGTAGTGCTGCCCGATGTTGCCGAACTCCACCTTGAAGGGGTCAGGGTTATTGTTGTTGTACGTCAGCACCCGCCGCTCGAAAACCTGCGCGATGATGGATTGCGGCGTGCCCGCGATCTGCACCGTCGTCCGGAATGGCTCGCTCGTGGCGAGACCAACCGAGGCCAGCCCAACCTTCGTGCGGAAGTCCGCGAAGACGCCGAGGACATTGTGCTGCGTCGTGCCGTCGTAGGCGCTGATCGCCGGGGACATCGAAATGCCCGCGAAGCCACCGCCGTCGGTGACGCTGCCATCCGCGGCGACGATCACCGTGATGAAACCACCGACCCGCGCGGGCGTGGCAGCGAGCAGGGAAGCCGCTGTCGTGCCGAGTTGGGCATACGTCGGCCCGGCGTTGTTCGGATCACCCGCAATCGGAATGGCGGCGGGCGGGAACTGCTGGAACGTGGCGTCACCGATCTGCTCGCGACCGGTGATCAGTTCATTGGCGAGCAGGCCGTTGGTGACGACGCCGGTGGTGGGATTGGTTAGTTCCATGCGTGCCTTATCGAAATATTGCACGAGGCGCGAGCGGCCCGGCGCCTCGACGTATGGCTCATTCTGCCCATCGTGCGCGAGCGGGAGCGGCCCCCAGTAGTTCGGCGTGCTCGCCTCCCCTTGCTGCCATTGCGACTGAAAGGCCGCATTGGCGAAACTACTGGCGGCGCTGGCGTTGAACAGCACCCAAGTGGGCGCGAGCAGCAGCGTGCCGCAGATGACGAGCGCGACGAGCGACCAACGACGGAGGCGGGAATGCGACGATGCCGGTTGATGTGTGCACATCTGGATATCTTCCTTTACTGGCGCCACGGCGCGCGAGCGAATAACAGCGGATACCAGCCTGCATGAACGGCCCTTTGCATCGTGCGGCTCCTTTATGATTGTGTGCATTGCGGTACGTTCCGCTTACATGAAAGACGGCAACCTTCCGGTGGAAGTTCCGTGTCAGGGCATCGCGACACGGACGATCATCCATCCCCACCGATGAGCGCGGTGGTGGCAATATCGCCATCGTGCCGCCGGAAGGGGCTTGAACCCCCGAGACACAGAGAACACGGAGGGGACACGAAGACGAGAAGGAAATTTCTTCCCCGACTCTCTCCCACCTTTGTGCTCTCTCTATCTCTGGGGTTAAACGTTCCTGGTCCTATGCCGTCCAGGAGAGGCCGGAGCGGGCATCTATGCCCTTTTCGTCGGTCAGTTTCTCGGGTTTGCCGAAGTTGGCGGCGGTGAGGGGAGTGCCGGGAACGGCGGGGGTGACGTCCATCACGTAGATGTTGAACTGCGCGCCCTCGAAGGCGGCGAGGAAAGCAATTTTCTTGCCGTCCGGCGACCAGACGGGCGAGCGCGCCGCGGTCGTCTGGGTGATCTGCACCGGATTCTTGCCGTCCCGCGTCATGATGTAGAGGTCGTTGACGCGGTAATCCGGGCGGCCCGCGAAGGCGATAGACTGACCATCCGGCGAGAAGGCCGGGTCGTACGCGCCCCACTTGAACATCGGCATATCGGTCAGTTGCGCGTACTTCTTCGTGTTGAAATCAAGCAAGTAGATCTGCGTCTGCTTGTTGGCGTAGTCATCGGGCTGCGCCCAGAGGCCGACGAAGGCCATCGTGTTGCCGTCCGGCGCGTTGACCGTCGTGTCAATGTGGAGATTGACGCCGGCATTCGCCGGGCTGAAACCGGCGGTCGCGGTGATGATATGCAAATTGGCTGGCGACGGCGGTTGGTCGGGATGCTCGTAAGTCCACGGGCGCATGGCGTGGTACCCCTTATCGCTGGCGAAGGTGATAAAGTTACCGCCCTGCGACCACGACAGCCCCGCGACAATCGAACTGTCCGTGACGTAGTCCCCTTCGGCATTGACGTTATTCTTGTGGGGGATCTTGCTCTGGAAGTCCGTGATCCGGCGCGGGTTCGCGGTGTCCGCGTTCATGATCCAGAGATCGGAAAAAATACCGCCATCCCCGGCGCGGGCGAAGGCGATCTGCGTGCCGTCCGGCGACCAGCGGGGATACTCCAGCGCATCGTCGCCATCCGCCTTGGAGAGGATTTTCCGCACCTTCGTATTGTCGAGGGCATAGATGCCGTCGTCCTTGCCGCCATTCTCCGCCATCCGGACCTTGGCGAAGAGGATGCGCCCATCGGCCTTCGAGGCAGCGGTGTTCCCCCGCACGATGATTCCCTGCACGGACGGTGCCTGCTGCCGGGGTGCGCCGCATGCCGCCAGCGCCGCCGACGCGACCGCCGCCGCCGAAATCTTTAGTGCCTGCCGCCGTGAAATCACCCTACCTACCCCCGGCCCCCTCCCGAAACGGGAAGGGGTGACTCATCATGAATGCCGTGGCCTTCCCCAAAAACCCTGCTCCTGTCAGGGGGCGCATGCGATGTGCCCCTACGATCCCCTTCCTCGCGGGACGGGGGTGGGGGTTAGGGCTCCCGCCCATAGCCACGCTCCCGAAGCGCGGCACGCGCGATCGCCGCTTCATCCCAGGGGAGCGCTTCCGCGCCAATAATGATCGAGTTCTCATGCCCCTTACCAACGAGGGCGACGGTATCGCCCGGCGCGGCCCAATCCAATGCCGCCCGAATCGCCTCCGCGCGGTCGGCGATGCGGCGGTATTGCTCGCCCTCGCGCCATTCCGGTCGCTCCGCCGTCGCGCCCGCAGCGATCGCTTCCAGAATCGCCTCCGGGTCCTCGAAGCGCGGGTCCTCGTTCGTGAAGAGCGCGAGATCGGCGTACCGCGCCGCGATCGCGCCTTGCATCGGGCGCTTCTCCACATCACGCTCCCCGGCGCTGCCGAAGAGTACCGCGAGTCTACCCTGCGTAGTCCGTCGAAGCAAGCCGAACAGCGCCTCGAACGCGGCGGGTGTATGCGCGAAATCCACGATCACCGTGAAGGGTTGCCCCATCTCGATCCGTTCCAGATGCCCCGCGACATCGGTGAATGCGCCCAACCCGGCGGCAATCGTCTCCGCATCAATTCCCTGCGCGTGCCCAACTGCCGCCGCCGCCAGCGCATTGAGGACGTTGTACATGCCGAGGGTATTGAGATGGACGGCGGCAGTGCCCGTCGGCGTCTGAAGCGTGAAGACGACATGCTCCGGCAGTTCCATCACCGTCGTCGCGGCGATCGGCGTATCGGTCTCGATGCCGTAGCGGAGCGGCACCGCGCCGGGCGCGGCGGTAAGGAAGGCATCCGCGTGCGGATCGTGCGCGTTGACGACCGCCCAGCGTTGCCTGCCCCGCTCCGGAGCGGCATTCAATCGCGCGAAGAGCACACGCTTGGCGGCGAGATAGGCCTCGAACGTCTTGTGGTATTCCAGATGTTCGTGCGAGATATTCGTGAAGACGGCGACATCCACCGGCAGCGCATCGAGGCGGTGCATCGCGAGGCCGTGCGAGGTCGCTTCCAGGACCGCATGCGTACAGCCTGCCGTCACTGCCTGCCGGAGAAAATGCTGGACATGGAGCGATTCGGGCGTCGTTTGGTGGTTCGGGTTCGGCCAGCGGTTGGGGCCAAGTTTCATTTCCACCGTGCCGAGGAAAGCGCTCCGCAACCCCGCCGCATCGAGGACGTGCGTAATCATCGCCGTCGTTGTCGTCTTGCCGTTCGTGCCGGTCACGCCGATCACGGTCAGATCGTTCGCCGGATGCTGGTACCAGTTCGCCGCCACAACGGCGAGTGCAGCCCGCGTGTCCGGCACGACGACCTGTGCCCCGATACCATCGGGGGGCGTAATCACTTCCTCAACGAGGGCCGCGACCGCGCCCCGCTTCGCCGCTTCGCCGATGAAGCGATGGCCGTCCGCGTAGCCACCCCGCAGCGCGACGAAGAGGCAGCCCGGCGTCGCGAGACGCGAATCGAAGACGACATCGGTGATGGCGCACGCGGCGTCCCCGATGATCCGCGTATCCTCCAGGCCGGCGAGGAGCGCGGAGAGCGGACGCGGCGACATCAGCGCATCGGGGGGGCCACTCATCCAAGTACTCCCCGCTGGCGGTTGATCGCCCGCAGCGCGAGCCGCCCGATGAGCGGCCGGTACTGGCGAATGAAGATACCGGGATAGGACACAATCTCACCGCCGAATCCCTGCTTGAAGCGATAGACGCCCCAGAGGCCGTCCCGCACATTCTGCTGCTCGCCGTGCGCGGCGTCCGGCGGCGCGTCGGTCGGCGGGATGCCCCAGAGGTCATAGCGCGTGCAGCCCGCGTCGCGCGCCCATTGCAGAGCGGCGTATTGAAGCGCGTAGGTCGGCATGTGCTCGCGATGGCTGTCGCTCGACGCGCCCGCCAGGTAGATCGCCGTCGGCCCGCCACGCAGCAGGATCGCCCCCGCGACAATCTCGCCGCCGTACTCCGCGCAGAGGAGCGCGCCCTGATCCGGCGGCGGGAAGAACCGGAGCAGATCGGCGTAATACGCGAGCGTATGCACGCCGAAGGCATCGCGCGTCGCCGTCGTTTGCAGCAGCGACCAGAAGGCGGGCAGATCATCCGCGCTCCCCTGTCGAACCGTCACGCCCCGCTTCGCGGCGAGGCGGACATTGTAGCGTGTCTTTTGCTTCATCGCCGCCAGCAGTGCGTCGTCGTCGCGGTCACAGCGCACGATGATCGTCCTGAGCGGTTGCACGGAGAGGTACGAGGATGACAGGCCGTACCGTCGCGAATCGAAACCCGCGGGGAGCATCGCATCCGGCTCAATCAGTGCGAGGGCGACGCCTTCCCGTTTGCAAAGCGCATCGAGCGCGCCGAGACAGGCGGAAACGGAGCCGTTGTTTGACCAATCCACCGCCGGACCACGCGGCACATAGCCAATCGTGACGCCGAACTTGCGCTTCAGGAGTACCTGCACCGCGAAGCCGTCACTCGCCTCCCGCGCGACGCGCCAGCCGTGCCGCTCCTTGAACGCGCCCCACGCCCAACTTTGGAGGACGCTCGCGCAAGCGGCATCTGCATACCGGCCGTATTGCGACACCGGAGCGAGAGCGGTTGTATCGGCGGCAGTAATGAGGCCGGTCGTACTCGTCATCGGCGTGCTCAGGCCGGGCGGGGGCGGTTGAGGGCGAACGATGCGCCGTTCAGCACATCGCGCGAGGCGGCGGGGACTTCTCCATTCGTGGGTTGCGGCGCGCTGCTATTGCGGAAGATCTCCGGGATCGTGCTGATCTCGGTGAACTGGTCGGCCATCGCGATCAGATCGCTCGATGTGCTCGCCCCGAAGCCGACGATCTCGACACGCACGCCCCGCTGCTGGACGACCTCGACGAGCCGCTTGAAATCGCCGTCCCCCGTGATAAGGACGACGACATCGAACTTTTCGGACATCATATAGACATCCAGCGTCATTTCGACATCGAGGTCCGCCTTGATACGGCCGCTCTCGTGCTTCTGAATATCTTTGCAGACGACGCGGTAGCCATTCGCGCTGAGAAAATCCACGAAGCGGCGCTGGCTACCATTCTCCGGGTCAATCCCCGTGTACGCGCTCGCCCGGATCAGGTGCCGGTTCCGCGTCACATGCTCCAGGAGGCGGATGTAGTTCACCTCCACGCCCATGCTGCGGGCGGAATAGAAGAGATTCGAGACATCAATAAATACGCCCACATTGACGCTCATCCTGAGCCACCCCTCTAATAAGTAACGAGGACTAAGGACTAAGGACTGAGAGCGAAACCCCTCAGTCCTCAGTCCTTAGTCCTCAGTCCTGAATTTGTCCCGACATCGCGCGGTGAATGAGTCTCCCGAGCCGCGCGATGCCTTCCCGAATCTGCGCTTCGGTCATCACACTGAAGGAGAGCCGGATGGCATTCGTGCCCGCGCCGCCGAAGCGGCAGGCGACCCCCGGTAGATACTCGACGCCTTCCTGTGCGGCGAGTGGCATCAGTTTCGCCGTGTTGACGTTCTCCGACACGGTAAGCCACATGAAGAAACCACCGTCCGGCACCGTCCACGTCACGCCTTCGGGCATGTGCTCCTCAAGCGCGCCGACCATCGCGTCGCGCTTGCGCTGGTAGACGCCCTTGAGCAATTCGATATGCGGCTCCAACTTGCCCGCCAGGCAGAACTCCGCTGTCGCCGTCGTCGCGAAGGGACTGACGCCGCCATCACCCTTCAGTCCGCCGATCTTCTGAATCAGGGCGGGCGGCGCGACGACCCAGCCGATGCGCATCCCCGCGCCGAGAATTTTCGAGAAGGTGCCGATCGAGATGACGCGGTTGCCGCCCCGCTCGCGGTCGAGCGCGTAGATCGCGGGCAACGGCGCGCCGTCGAAGCGCAGATCGTTGTAGGCGTCATCCTCGAAGACGAAGGTGTTGTACTCCGCCGCGAGATCTAAGAGGCGCAGGCGGCGGGCGACGGGAGCGGTGACGCCGACCGGGTTCTGGAAGGTCGGCAGGGTGTAGATGAACTTGGGCCGCACGCCCTGCGCCTTGAGCGCCGCGAGCCGTTCCTCCAGCACATCCACCCGCATACCCTGATCGTCCAGCGGCACAGTGACGACCTTCGCACCGATCGTGTTAAAGAGGCCGACGCCACCGGGCCAGACTGGGTCCTCGCTGATGATCGTGTCACCGCGATCCACGAGCAGGCTGACGACGAAGGTGAGCGCCTGCATCGAGCCGGCGGTGAGCAGAATGCCATCCTCCGGAATGTCCATCATCTGCGTGCGCTTCAGTTTGGCGCGCAGGAAGTCCACGAGCGGGCGGTAGCCGCCGACGCGGCCATACTGGAGGGCGGTCGTGCCGTGCTCCGCGAGCGCCTTGACCGTCGCCTGCGCCACATCGCTCGTCGGCAATGACGCTGGATCCGGCAGGCCACCGGCGAACGAAATGCTCGTGTCGGCGGGGTCGTAGTTGAAGTAATCAACATCAACGCTGCGGGCCGCCTGCCCCGTCTGCCCGAGCAAGTCCATCGGTGGTTCGTTCGTCCGTGTGACGGTCTCCGCCATCGCGTTCATCCCTTCCCCTTGTACCCCCACAACAGCGAAGCACCGAAGGTGCGGAGTGCGCCGGGGGATGCATACAACCATTCCATCCAGTGTACATCGTCGTACGAACCGCTGCCAAATGAGAAAACCGCAGAGACGCGGAGACGCAGAGAACACAGAGGAGAGAAGAAGGTCGGCGATTCCCGATATTCTCCGCGCCTCTCCGCGTTCTCCGCGTTCTCCGCGTCTCTGCGGTTCAATTGTCTTGTCTCTTGAACGGATTGTGATAGAATGCACAATAGCACGAGCAAAAGGGAGAGACAGCGCGGTCCCTCCCCTCGTGCGGCCTCCGCTGTGAAAACGTCAATCAGGGCACGCGATCCGCGACGCCGAGCAGGAAGCAGAGCAGCGCCTTCTGGACATGCAGGCGATTCTCGGCCTGATCCCAGACGCGGGAGCGCGGCCCCTCGATCACCGCGTCGCTGATTTCCTCGCCCCGATGCGCCGGGAGGCAATGCAGCACCACCGCGTGCGGCGGCGCGACGGAGACAACGTTCGTGTCCACCGTCCAGTCCGAGAAGACGGCGCGGTGCTGCTCGACGCTCGTCTCCTGCCCCATGCTCGTCCAGACATCGGTATAGATCACATCGGCGTTCGCGGCGGCGCGGAGCGGATTCTGAAACGAGACCGCATCTCCGGCCGCGGCGATCTCCTCCCGTGGCGGCTGGAATGCATCGGGTGAGGAGAGGATGAGGTGATAGCCGAAGAGCCGCGCCCCTTCGAGCCAGGAGCGGGCGGTGTTCGACGCGCCATTGCCGATATAGGCGATCCGTTTCCCCGCGATGCTCCCTCGCCCGAAAATCTCCTCGACGGTGAAGATATCCGCGAGAATCTGCACGGGGTGAGCGTCGTCGGTCAGCGCGTTGATGACGGGGACGGCGGCGGTCGCCATTTCCAGTAAGCGTTCCGTCGTGAAGGTGCGGTAGGCGATCGCATCGCAGTACCGTTCGAGGACGCGGGCGGCATCGCGGATTGGCTCGCGCGTGCCGAGGGCGATTTCGTGCGTCCCGAGCGTCAGTGGGTGCGCGCCGAGTTGCGCGATGCCGATCTCGAAGGAGCC
>JAICJW010000205.1 GCA_025928215.1 Chloroflexia bacterium
CACGCGGCGCGGCGGGCCTCTCGATCATCGAGACGTGGGATAGCCTCGGCATGCGTGCGACGGGCAGCCACGATGTGCTGCTCGAAGCGGTCTTCGTGCCGGACGCCGATGTCGTTCGCGTCGGTGGGATGCGGAAAGGCGCGGATCCGGGCGCGACCGATCATCGGGCGTGGGGCGCGCTGGCGGTGAGCAGCGTCTATCTCGGCGTCGCGGAGGCAGCGCGCGATACCGCCGTGCGGTACGCGTCCGACCGCGTGCCAACCGGCCTCGGCAAGCCGATTGCGACGCTCCCGGCGATTCAGGCGAAGATCGGAGAGATAGACATCGCGCTACTTACCGCCCGCTCGCTGCTCTGGCCGGTGGCGGACGAGTGGGATGCGTCTTGCGGGCGGCGCCCCGGTTTCGCGGGTCGGGTCGCTGCCGCGAAGATGACCGCGACGAACACCGCCGTTCATGTGGTGGACCGCGCGATGCGCGTCGTCGGTGGCGCGAGCCTGACGAAGGATTTGCCTCTCGAACGGTATTACCGCGATGTCCGCGCCGGATTGCATAACCCGCCAATGGACGACGTGACGCTGACTCTCGCCGGCAAGAGCGCCTTCGGGCAGGAGTGAATGGAATCTTCCTGGTGGCGGGCCCCGGCCTGCTATTTCTTGCTGTGGCAGGCTGAAGCCCGCCACCACCGACAGAATTCGCCGACCCGACCGTGCGGAATTCGCCCTCACCCGTCACGGATGTGGGCGGGCGTCCGTTCAAATGAGAGGGAACGAGCGTTAGCCAGTGGCGTCCGCGCGTGATGCATCCAGCCAAGCATCCCGCCGCGCGATTCACTTCTGCTATACTGGCGGGCGTGCCACGCACGCGAACGCGCTGTGCCGTGGCGATGAGGGGGGCGTATGGAGGCCGACGCCGTGCACGTCCGCGCGACGGACGACGTGCAACCGGCACGCCGGAACGAAAGAGTAATGTCATTGCAGAGCGTGCGAACCGCGCCGCATAGCGCCCGTGCGACGCGTCTGCCGGTGCGCGCGATGCTGCTCCCTCGCAAATATCGCCCGACATTCGCCGCGCTTGCGGCCTTTTACCGCGAAACCCGCACGCTCGGTACGCCGACACCGGAACATATCGCCCGCCTCGACGCGTGGGAAGCCGATGTGCATCGCGTCTGGGATGGCGCAACACTCTACCACCCGGTGCTCTCACCGCTCGCCGCGCGCCATCTGCCGCGTGAACCATTGCTCGCGCTCCTCGCGGCGCAACGGGAACGCCAACGCACGCCGTGGTATGAGACGTATACCGACCTGATCGCCTTCTGCGCGCGCGCGAGCAATCCGCTCGGGCGGCTCACGCTGGCGATCCTCGGGTATACGGACGATGAGCGGATTACGTATAGCGATGCCATCAGCACCGCCGTGCAACTGACCGCCTTCTGGCGCGACATCGCGCGCGATTACACACGCGGCCGCATCTACGTCCCCCAGGAAGACTTGCACCTCTTCGGCATCTCGGACGACGACCTTGCGGGGGCAGTGGCGCGCCGCCATGCGAACACGAATATTCGCGCGATGGTCGCCTTCGAGATCGAACGCGCGCTCGAGCTGCTCCACCACGGCGCGCCGCTCGTCACGATGCTCCGTGGGCGGGCACGGCTCGATTGCGCGCTGATGATTTCCGATGCCCGCGCGATGCTTGCTGCGATTGTCCGGCAGGGCTACGATCCCTTCGTCGCCCGCCCGCAACTCTCGCGCACCGCGCGCGCCAGCACCCTGTTCAGCGCCGTGCGCTCCATCAGCGAGGAGACGCTGCACAGTCGCTAGCGCCCGCCATCATCATTGTTATGTCGGTACATGCATTGACAGGCTGAGTGGAAGAAGCGTTGGCACCGTGCTGGCAGTTCCGGCGGTGGATGATGTCGCTCTTTTGCTGGCTTGCGATCCTGCACGTCTGTTCGTATGCTGGCCGCGATTCCGCGGCGAAACCCGCGCACCAATGGCGCGTGGAGAAACGAGGCGAGGGGGTGATGAAGAGTGACCACCGACGTGGCATTGGCGCTGGCGGCCGTCGCGGCGGTCGCGCTCACGGCGTTGCTGGCGCGGCGCACTGGCCTACCGTCGCCGGCGCTGCTCACGCTCGTCGGTCTCGTCTACGCTCTGCTTCCGGGGCGGAACGTGGCGCTCAACCCGGAAGTCGTGCTGCTGCTCATCATTCCGCCGCTGCTGTACTCGGCGGCGCTGAACGCGAGCTTGCTCGATATCCGCGCCAATCGGGGAGCAATTATGTCGCTCTCGGTCGGGCTGGTGTTGGTCACTGCCCTCGCAGTGGGGGCGGTAGCGACGCTGGTAGTGCCGGGCTTACCTTTCGCGGCAGGGTGCGCTCTGGGGGCAATCGTCGCGCCGCCTGACGCCGTGGCGGCTATCGCGATCGGGCGGCGACTGGGGCTGCCGCGTCGGCTGCTTACCATCATCGAGGGCGAAGGACTGATCAATGATGCGACGGCGCTCACGACATACCGGGTGGCGGTGGTCGCTGTCGGCGGTGGCTTCTCCCTGCTCTCCGCCGGTCTCGACTTTCTGTTCGCCGCGGGTGGCGGGGTGGCGATCGGTTTCGCGGTCGCGTGGATCATCGGGCAGATTCGCCGACGGCTGGAGGAGCCGCTGGTGGAGAATGCGCTATCGTTGGCGACACCATTTCTCGCCTACTTGCCCGCCGAGGCGCTGCACGTTTCCGGCGTGCTTGCGGTGGTCATCTGTGGGCTGATCCTCGGCCATCGGGCCCCGATCCGTTTGTCCGGCACCGCGCGCCTGCAGACGCGTGCCGTGTGGCGGCTGATTGACTTTCTTCTGGAAGGGCTTGTCTTCCTCCTCATCGGCAACCAATTACCCCATGTGCTCGATGGACTGCACGCGTACCCAACGGGGACGGTCGTGATTGCAACGGTCGCGACCGTCGGCGTCACCGTGCTCGTTCGACCGGCATGGCTTGTGCTGACGGGCGCCATCGCGCGGCTCGCGCGGCGACACAAGCCGACGCTGCCGTGGCGGCAGCAGGCAATCCTCTCGTGGGCCGGCTCACGCGGGGTGATATCGCTCGCGGCGGCCTTCGCGCTGCCATTAAGCGTCGAGGGGAAGGCGACGCAGCCATTTCCATCGCGGGACCTGCTGTTGTTCCTCACCTTCGCGGTCGTACTGGTGACGCTCGTTGGACAAGGGCTGACACTTGGCCCGCTCCTGCGCTGGCTGGGCGTGCGCTCGGATAGCGCGACGCGGCGGCGAGAGGAGGCCGCGGCTCGTCATGCGAGTGTGGGGGCGGGCCTCCGTCGCCTTCGCATATTGGTAGCCGCCGCTCCGCCCCCGGAGGGGGTGGTCGAAAGCCTGGTCGCTGCGGCGGAGGCGCGTCGCAACGCTGGCTGGGAACAGTTGGGGCCGTCGGGCCGCGAAACGCCGTCGGTCGCGCTGGCCCGTCTGCGCCTGGAGATGATCGCCGCCGAGCGGAAAGAATTGCTGCGCTGGCGCGATACGGGTCGGCTCGACGAGGCCGGTCTCCGCGCGCTGGAAGGGGAGTTGGACATCGAGGAGGGCCTGCTGAGCGTATCGGGGCAGGAGCACTGACGGCGCACTATTGCTTTGCCTCAGCCTAATGCGTCGGCAAGTGCGGCGACGATGCCATCGAGGCCACGGTCGCGGTCGCGCGTTTCCGGCGACTCCTTGCCAATCGGCGTCTCCGCGATAAAGCGATAGAGGTCCGCCGCGCCCGCGAAGATGTGCGGGGTCATGCCGAGGCCGGCGAAGGTCGCGGCGATCTCCTCCATCTCGCCGACCCAGCGGTACGCTTTCGGCGGCATTGTCGGCACGGCGCGCGAAAGCCAGCCGAGCACATCGGGCGTACTTTGCTCCTGCTCGGCGCGGAGGGTCTCCTCAAGGCCCATCAACTTGGCGGCGACGAGTAGTTCGGTGCCGAGCGCCTGTAACCCTTTCGTCAGCGCGCCGTAGCACATCTTCAGGCCGGACGCCTGCCCGACATCGCCATCGAGAACACGCACCTCAAGGCCGTAGTCGCTCAGCGCCGCGAAGTCCGCCGCGCCGGGGCCGGAGGCATAGAAGCGCGTGCCGGGTTGCTTCGGTGGGCCACCGATGATGCCGACATCCGCGAACCGGCCGCCCGCGCCGGTAATCGCCGCGCCAATCGTCCGCACCGTCTGGGGGGCGATCGCGTTGCAATCGGCGTAGAGCACGCCTGCGCCCGTCGTGCGGATCGCCGCGGCGATGCGTTGCGCCACCCCCGTCGCCTCGGCGGGCACGAGGATGCAGAGGATGATATCCGCCGCGACGACGAGGTCTTCCAGTGTCGGCACGTCCTCGATGCCCGCTTCAGCGGCGAGGGCGCGGGTGCGCTCGCTCCGCCCATCGAGGCAGGTCAGCAGCCGCAACCCGTGCTCCCGCAGGACCGCGCCAACGGTATGCCCCATGTCGCCGGGGCTGAGAATGCCCACGCTTCGCAACGCCATTGCTCGCCTCCTTCAGTTTCGTGCATCGCCTGGGACGGCTATGAAGCGGAATCCACATCGCGCAAAAAATTGAGCACGATCCGGTTGAATGCCTCGGGTTGCTCCATATTGACCATATGTGCGACACCGGGAAAGACGACTTTCCGCGCGCCCGCGATGCCCTGTTCGAGCAAGTTCGCTGTCTCGATCACGTCCGGCACATCACCGTCGCCGACGAGGATGAGCGTCGGCACATGGATTTCACCGAGCCGCCCAATCGCCGGTGGATCGAGTCGCTCGCGCGGCGCGTCAACCTCCGGCAGTCGGTAGAGCGCGCCATTCATCTCCGATACGCGTGCGCGGACAGTGGGATCAACCTGATCTGGTGTCCGCTTCGGGCCGTCCACCCAGAGACGATTTTCCGCTTCGACCGCCGCGTCAATCCCTCCTCGTTCGAGCGCCGCATCAACCGTCGCATCCGCGCGCCGCATCTCCGCCGATGGCTGCGTGCCGCCAAGACCGGACGCGACCAGCACGAGGGCGGAGACCATCTCCGGGTATCGGAGTGTGAAATCAATCGCGATGCCGCCGCCGATGGACAGCCCGACGACATACGCCCGCGCGATACCGAGCGCTGTCAACAGGCCGTAAAGATCGCGGGAGGTTGATGACGACCCCGTCGGCATCGCGGACTTGCCGAAGCCGCGAATATCGTACCGGATCACTCGATAGTGTTCCGCAAAGTCGGTAAACTGATCGTCCCACATCCGACTGTCCGCAATCCCGGCATGAATCAAGACGAGCGGATGCCCCATGCCCATCATCTCGAAATACAGCCGCGCTCCATAGACATCTGCATATCCGGTTGTTGCCTCGTTCGAGAAGGCCCTCACACTATTCCCCTCCCTATGTCTACGGCCGCCTGCTGATTCTACGGCAACTTCTGCGGCGACCAGTGGGGCGAGCGGTCGTTCGCGGCGTGATTGGTGATGTTGTGTGTCAGGCCCGAACCATCCACAATGATGAGGTTGCCGATCGTGAAATCGCCACCAATGAAGGCGAGCGTCGCGCCGTCAGCGGACCACGCCGGCTCGCGCCCGACCCCCGGCGGCGCCTGAATGACGCGCCGCGTGTTCGCGCCGAGTGTAAAGAGGACGATGTCCGCCTGCTGCGGTGTCCGGTAGGACCAGAAGGCGAGCGTCTTGCCATCAGGTGCGAAGGTGGGCGCGCCGCTATCCATTTTCGGATCACTGACCGCGACGAGTGCGCCGCCACCCGCCGGAAGTGCATAGATGACATGCTGAAGGGGATCGGGAGTTCCCTGTCCATCCGCGCCGACGCAGCCGACAATGGCAATCGTCTTGCCGTCCGGCGACCAGGCCGGGCTGGCCAGATCGCAGGCTGGGGCGGCGAGTTTGGTGGGGGTCTTCGGTGCATCGAGGTTGAGCGCGTAGAGGGCGTGCGGGCGCTTGCCCCGCTCGGAGACGAAGGCGATCTGCGTGCCGTCCGGCGACCAGACGGGTTGGAGGTCGTCGCCGTCCGCTTTTGTGAGGTTCGTCTGCTCCGCGCCATCAGCGGTCATGACATAAATCTCGGCGTCGCCGTCCCGAAACGACGTGAAGGCAATCCGCTTGCCGTCGGGCGACCAGCGCGGGGTAAGATTGCCGCCCGGTGTATGCGTCAGGTTTCGCGCGCCCGTGCCATCCACATTCATGACCCAGATATCGCCGCTCCCATCACGGTCGGAGACGAAGGCGATCCGCTTCCCATCGGGCGACCACTGCGGGTCGCTGTCATTCCCCTTCGTCTTCTGCGGCTTGGTGAGATCGGTCAGTCGGCGGCCATCCGGGTCCACCGTCCAGATATCGTCGCTGCCTCCACTATTGGAGACGAAGGCGATGCGATACGCCGGTTGGAGCGGCCCGGTGCTGGGTGGGATCGGGGGAACGGTCGGTTGCGGAATCGCGGCGCTCGGTGCGGCGGCAGGAGTCGCGCTTGCGCGGGTGGTGGGTGCGGTGGGGAAGGGCGCGGTACTGGCGGGTGAGGGCGCGGGCACCGTCGCCGTCGGGGGCGCGGCGGAGGGGGTGGGGAAGGCCACCGCACCGCGTGCAAACGGCGTGGTCGTCGGCGCGATGGTCGGGCGGGGAAGGGTATTCGTCGCCTGCGATGGACCGGGCGACGGCAACGCATCCCCCGGCCCGGAACACGCGACGAGCAGCATGGTGAGGATGAAAACGAGAAGATACCGACCCGGACGGAACATCGAGCCAGGGGAAATGTTCAGCACGGAATCAAACCTCACCCCCGACCCCTCTCCATCGCCGCACAAACCTGATGACTACGGTGACCTAAGAGCGATGGAGAGGGGAGAAATGCGCTTTTCTCAGTCCTCAGCCCTTCGTTACGGCGCGACGGGCATCGGTTGATCCTGCAAACTCTCCAGTACACGGCGGACACTGCGCTGATTCGTGACGACGGCATGATCGAGCGCTTCGAGGACATTGTCCACGCTGATAATCGCGTCGAGCGCGAAGCGGCGCGCGTCAGTGAGCACGATTTCTTTCTGATCGTTCGCCTCGCGGAGCACCATCTCCGAGCGCATCTTCGCTTCCTGCAATAACCCATGCTCGCTCGTCAGGTATTCGGCCTGCTGCTTGGCGAACGTGACGATCTGCTCGGCTTCATCCTGCGCGCTCTTGATGATATTCTCGCGCTCCTGCAAGACGCGGCGGGCCTGTTTGATCTCATTGGGGACCGAGGCGCGCATCTGATCAATGATCTGCTGCATCTCTCCCTCGTCCACCTGCACCTTGCCGCCGATGAAACTCCGCCGACTCTGCTGCATCATGCCGTCCAGCCGGTCAATGAGGAATTGAATATCTACCGTCGCCACTCCGCCCCCCTCTAACCTATCGTACCGTGTCTAACTCGCCTGCCGCTCCGCAAGGTGCATGCCCGCCTACCGATGTGCCGCCGCTTTCTCCCGTAGCGCGCGACTGACATGTGGCGGCACAAGCCCGCTCACATCCCCACCGAGGAGCGCCACCTCGCGAATCAAATTCGCATGGATGAATGAGTACGCCGAACTCGTCATGAGGAAAACGGTCTCCACGGCGTCGTTCAACGTGTGGTTAACGTGCGCCATACCCAGCTCGTACTCAAAGTCGGAGACCGCGCGCAGGCCACGAATAATGGCTTGCGCTCCCACGCGGTGCGCGTACTCTACGAGCAGCCCATCCCATCTGTCAACGACGATGTTCGATGCATGCACCAACGCCTCGGATGCCAGCACGACGCGTTCATCGGCAGTGAAGAGCGGCTGCTTGCTCGACCGGTCGCCAGCATCATTGATACCGATAATCACTTTGTCGAACAACCGCGCCGCCCGGATGGCGACATCCACATGCCCATTCGTGATCGGATCGAATGTCCCCGGGAAGATCGCGACCGTCACGCTTCACCATCCTTCGCTGTTAGAGAAACGTCCGGCATGCCCTCCGGTTGTGTGATATGTCCTTCCTGATAGATGGAAAAGCAGGAATCCCCGTGGCAGCGCTTCCGCAACAGGCCGAAACTC
>JAICJW010000190.1 GCA_025928215.1 Chloroflexia bacterium
AATGGATACGACATGGCAGGAACCGGTCTCGACGACCGCAATTGACCGCAGCATCGGGCGGCGCGACGACGCACATGAGCGGCCCGCGCCGCTCGCGCATTCCACTCTCGACCGCCCCCGGCAGCCTGCCCATGCACAATCGGGCCATGAGGCGATTCCCGCCTTCGATGCCGTCGCGATCCCGGTCGTCCATACCGATCTTTCCGGCATCGTGACGGGCTGGAACCGGGCCGCCGAGGCGCTTTTCGGCTATTCCGCGCGCGAGGCGCTCGGCAGGCCGCTGCCGATCATTCCCCCAGAGGAAGAAGAGCGATACGCACTCCTCTGGCAGCGAGCGACATTAAGCGAAACGGTCGCGAGTGTCGCGGTCGAACCGATCCACAAGGAAGGGCATCGCGTGAGCGTGCTGCTCTCCGCCGCGCCGTGGGATGAGGACGGTGCGGTTATCGGCATCGTGATGACCCTCACGGACCTCTCCACCCAGAAAACGCGCGAGGAGGAATTGATCGCACAGGCCGCCACGGAAGCACGACAGGCGCGCGACGCGGCATATATCGCGGCTGTCGTCACCGCCTGCTATGCCGCCGATGATGAGCGGGCGATCTTTCGCGCGCTGGCGGAATGTACCGCTACGTGGTCGGATAGCGCCGGGGTGGTGACGCGCGCCGAACGATGCGGTGAACTCGTCGCCTACGCATCGCGCTACGCCGACGCCAATGGGCCGGTTGCCTCCCTCTTCGAGGCATGCGCGATGGTCAGTGCCGAAGGCTCCGGGCAGGGCGCCCATTTGCCCGTCGCTCCACGCCTCTCACATCTGCGCGAGGTGACGATCGGCGGCGCGGTCAATGCTCAGCGACACCATACACTCGCCTCCGCACCGATCACCGTTGCGGGGGATATTGTCGCCACACTCTACGGGGCAGTGTGTGGCGCACGCGCGCCATTTGACGAACGTTCCCTTGCGACGCTGGAGAGCGCCGCCCTCCACGCCGGGCAGGCAATCACGAAAGCGCGCGCCTATCAAACCCTCAGCGCGCGGCTCGATGCCCTCGAAGCGGAGACGCGCCAGAAGGACGACTTCCTCGCCACCGTCTCGCACGAACTGCGTACGCCACTGACGGCGATCCTCGGCTTCGCCCATATCATCGTGGAAAATGACGCCCTCGGCGCGGCGCGGCGGCGTGGCATGGCGGAAGACATTGTCGCGAGTGGCGGATTGCTCCTCACGCAGGTAAACGACCTGCTGGACATCGTTCAACTCGGCACGGGCCGCCTCACCGTGGCGCCGGAGGCGGTGGACCTGACCACGGTGATCCAGTGGTGCGAGCGCGCCGTTCGGGCGCTGATGCACAGCAAGAACCTCCGGTTCGACCTCGCCATCCCGGCGAACCTTCCCCCCGCTCACGCGAACACCGCGCGCTTGCAGCAAGTCCTGCTCAACTTCCTCGTCAATGCCTACAAATTCACGCCGACCGGCGGTACGGTGACGCTCGAAGCGAGGGAGATGCAGGGTAGCGTGGCGATCTCCGTGCGGGATACGGGGATCGGCATCGCACCGGAGGACGCGGCGCGCATCTTCGAGCCGTTCGCGCGCGTCGAAACCGACTACACGCGCACCCTATCGGGCGCGGGTGTCGGCCTCGCCGTCGCGCGGCAACTCGTGGGGCTGATGGGCGGCACAATCGTTCTCGACAGCACGCCCGATGTCGGCAGCACGTTCACCGTCTCACTCAAAACGGCTGCGGAAGCGTAGCCATCTAGCCGCCGTAGCGCCAGCGGTAGTAATGCTGCCCGATATTGCCGAACTCGACGCGGAAGGCGGACTCGTTGTTCGGGTTGTAGGTCAGCACCCGCCGCTCGAAGGCCTGCACGAAGACGGTCGTCGCCTTTCCGCCAATCGGCACCGTCGCGACGATCACCGGGGAGATCGGATAACCGGGCGTCTGGTCAATCGGGATATTCGCCGCCGTTAGCCGGTCAATAAAGTCCTTGAACGGCGTGTACACCACCTGCCCATAATGATTGGATGGGTCCGCGACGTACGTGAAGGTGTCGCTCGGTGGCGGCACGTCGAATTGCGCCGCATAGGGTTTCGCGTTCTCCGCCGTCAGTGGCGTGAACTGATGATTCTCCCCGAAGATGTAGGCGCTGTAGGTGTTGGGGCTGCTAGGATCGTAGTATTCCGCGAACTGGCTCAAGTCAGCATAGGTCAGCCCGGTGGTGCCGGGATCGCCCGCGATGTTGATCTGCGCCGGGGCGCGCTGCTCGAAGGTACCATTACCGAGTTGCACCTTGCCGCTCTTCAATTCGACGGTGAGCAGGCCGGTCGTGACGCGGGCGTTCGGGTCGAACTGCTCCATGCGCGCCTTGTCGAAATACTGGACAATGCGCTTTCCGCCCGGCGCTTCCTTATACGGTTCCGGCGACACGTCTTTCGCATTGACGGGCGGCCCCCAGAAGTTCGGCTGCACGGCCTCGCCTTGCTGCCAGGCCGCCTGAATCATCGGCGTGGCATAGCCGGATGCCGCCTGCACCCCCAGCGTCCCAACCCAGAGCGCGACCATTGCGACCGAAAGCATGAACCCCCATCGTTGACGCATCTACCCTTCCCTTCTCATTGCTGTTCGCTCATCTGCCATCTCCCCGTATACGTGTGACCGAGTGCACCGGTTCACACCGTTCAGCGCGTCACTCCCCCGCGACGATGGGCGCGAGTTCGTTCCAGACCGTTTCCATCGCCTGTAACTGCCTGTAGGTCGTGGCGATCGAATGCCACATCGCGTCAATGGCCGCTTTCGCTGCGGCGTTGTCGCCCGCATCCAGCGCGCCGCGCAGCGCTGCACCGGCCGCTTCCTGCGCCGCCACGTTCGCCACGGCGGCATCGGCGAGCGCGTGGGCAGCCGCGAGGTGGCAGGTGAGAAGTGCTCCCGGCGCTTCCCGCGGTTCGGTGCGGGCGCGGCGTTCATCGCGCGTCGAGCCACCATATTGATAGGGCAATTTCGTGCCGCCCTCATGATCCCACTGCGTGTGCGTCGGCTCCAGATGGGGCGTGACGGAGAGGTAATAGGTCAGCGGCGTATCGCCGACGACCCGGATTGTGTGCCACTCGTTGGCGCGGGCGATGCAGATCTGCCCCGGCCCGAGGATCGCGGACTCCCCCGCGATGGTGAACTCGGCCTGCCCCTCAAGGACGAGAAAGATCTCATGCCCGAGATCGTGCGTATGGCCGCCACCGGCCGTACCCGGTTCGCGGCGGATGATGCGCGCCCGCATCTCCGGCGCGATGAAGATATTGCGGATATCCGTGCGATAATCGAAGACTTCGAGCGGCATCGCGGTTCCTCCTCGGATCATGTAGACGGCTCAGAGACACGGCCCCGATCATAACAGGTCAGCCACGCACGCAAAGAAAGCCGCCCCGGCAGGCGGCTTTGCGCTCGGTCAGCAGCCCCGTTCAGAGCACCAGCGTGGCGAGCACCGCTTTCGCGAATGCATCGAGACGTTCCGGATCGGGATGTTCGATGGCAAAAAGCAGCCCCGTATTACGCGTGAGGATGCGCGCGTATGCGCCGAACTGGACGACAGTGGGGAATGCGGCGTGCGTCAGGCGATAGCGCCCGTAGAACGTCTCATACCCGCTCACGGTCATCGTTTCCAGATCGCCGAGGATCGTCCCATCGCGTTCCTCGATGCTCTCCTTCATCATCTGGCTGTAGCGCGTGCGATTGAGCAGCATCGCCCGGTGATAGCCGATCAACTCCACCTCAATCATGCCTTCGCCCGGCTCCCCGCGCCACCGATATTTCGGCAACGGCTCTTTCGCCCGCAGGTCAGTCGTCGAGGCGAATGAGACCGGCACATACATGACGCCCCCACCCGGAAGGGAGACGCGCTTCGATTCCTCCCACGCATCCAACGCCGGCCCATGTAACTCCTGTGCGTTTCGGGATCGAAGTGCCATCGGTCCTTGCTCCTTCCTGGCTGGAAATGGTCGGGGCCGCATCGCCGACACTCCATACCCGGTGAATGGCCTGTCACTCACACCGATGTGAGGGTGCGGCGCGACGGTCGCCCCTCTCCCGATCCATCGCGACCGGTTACGCGCGATGCGTGATCCCGCTCCACCAGCGACGGAGCCGATCAACGGGCATGGCAACGCCGGTGAATTTGGGTTCTTCCTTCATGCGGGAACGTACCTGTTCTGCCTCGCAGCGATGCCGACATGGGCTGACGATGCGTTCGCATGCCGATCGCTGAGGAGTGGATCTCCGTGAGACTGACGCGAGAATGAGCGTAGCCCGAAAGACCGGGCCGTGTTTCTCTCGCCTCGTCAGTATACCACGTCATTCCACGGCGTGGCGCGGCAGATAACGCTACCGCCAATTAACCTTTCGTTCTAACGGAAATAGGAGAGGTATGAGTAGATCGTCAGGCCAACCAGGAACCAGAAGGAAAAGCGGCGGCGGGCGTTACCGGCGGCGAGTGAGAGGCCGAGCGGGACGACAAAGTACCAGGTACGAATGCGCGGCCAGAGGATGAGGAAGACGGCGAGCGAGTCCGCCCATGCGGCCAGTTCATCGTGGATCGTCCAGGCATCGAGCGTGAGGCGGGAACGCCAGATTTCCCGCACCTGCCACGTCCCGAAGAGCAGCGCGGTGATACCGACGATCACCGCGGGCGTATGCGTCGAGAGGCGACCGCCGGTCAGCAGCCAAAGCGCCCCGCCAATTGCCCTGGCGACGAGGTTATTCACACCCCGGCCCGGTTCATTGACCGTGCTCATCACACTCCGGTAACCGGCCCAGTAGGGGATGAACGCGCAGACCGACACGACGAGCGTCGCGGCTGCCAACCGGATCGTCAGCCACCATCGCGCCCGGACCGGCGTGCGGAGCAGGAGGCGCAAGCCGCTCAGTCCAACAATCGGGAGTGTCGAATATTTGATCAGCGCGGAGGTCGTCAGCCCGACAATCGTCAGAAACGGGCGCGCGCGAGCGAGGAGGAGCGCGCTACCGAGCATCACCGCCAGAATGAGCACATCGTTATGCCCGATCACGACCCCCTCGACCAGCACCATCGGGTTCCAGGCGAAGGCGAGATAACACCATCCCGCTTGCTCCGGCCATCGCTGCCGCACGTACGTGTATATCAGCCAGCCATCGAGGGTGGTGACGACGAGCGCCACCAGTTTGAAGCGGAGAATCAGTTCGAGCGGTGAGACGTCCGTCCCCAGCGCGATCCACTGCGAGATCAGCGTCCACAGCGGGCCATACGGGGAGGGAATATCCCGCCAGTAGAGGTAGGGAATGAGCGCATCCCCCGGCGCGACGCTCTGCGCAGTCGAGAGATAGGGGTTCGCGTGGTAGATCGTTTCGAACCGGGCGTACATCGCGTACGAGAACGGATCGGTCGAAAAGAGCGGCGGAACGATCAGGGCCATCAGCCCGAGCATGATCGCACCGGCAAGGACCATCCGGTGATCTATCACCTGCCCGCGCAGTTTCCAGACGAGCGGCAGATAGACGAGCCACAAGCCGACGACGCACGACCACGCGACGAGCGCGAGTTGCGCGGGCGGGAAGGCGGCGAGAGCGGGAAAGACCTCGTGGAAGAGTTGGGCGTTGCGTGTAATCTGCTCGTACGGCGGGACGGCGGCGGGGCCAATCGGCCAATCCGCCGTGATGGACGCGAGAACGAACAGGATGCCGACGAGTGCGGCGCTGCCCGTCGCGAGGGCGATCACCGTCGCTGACGCACCCGTTTCGGCGTCCAGCGTGAGAATCGCTGCCCCGCGCTCCTCGGTGACGCTAACGGTCATGGGGCTTTCGGGTGGCGGCGATCACAAACACTCCCGCTGGGAGGATACGCCGCTGCCCCCACGGCCACGACACACTCCACTGATTCACGACGGCCCAATACGACACTGTACCGTGCTCTCCTGACGCTGCCCTGATCCGGACAAGCCCGGACAGGCCAGTCACTCCTCCGCAAGTTCCACGCCATACTCTATCAGATGGGAGTTCGGACTCAGAAGGGCGTTCGAACTTCGAACTTCGAACTTCTCCTACGGCCATGCGGGCATCCGAGGGAGATCGCCGTCGTCCGGAGGAGTCAGGAGCGGGGCAATGACGAACGTCTCGCCGGGCGGGGCGGTCGTGCCGTACGGACGCCAGCCGAGATAGGACGGCCAGATCTCATAGGCGCTGCGGACGATGCCATTCTCGAGCGCGGAGAGCATCGTGCCATCACCGAGGGCGATGCCGACATGCCCATTCGGATCGGCGCGCTGGTCGAAGTAGACGACGCTCCCTGCCGGTGCGCGACCGCGATAGAGCGGCCCGCCGATCGCGTCGAGTAGCGCGGTCGCGTAGCGTGGACGCGGGATGCCCGCCTCATCCAGCACATTGCCGACGTACATCTCACACCATCCAGCCCACGGAATACCGTCCGGCCGGGCCTGCGCGCCGAAGAAATGCGCGGCGGCGCGGACGACCGCCATATTGCCGCCGATGCCCGGATCATCGAGCACCACAACGTTCGCGAGCGCCGCGACCTCTTCCGGGCTTGGGGTAACAATGGGCGTACCAGTCGGTGTACCCGTGGGCGCGCCGGTGGGGGTGATCGTCGGCTGGCTCGTCGCGGTGGGGGACGGCAGCGGCGTGTTCGCCGGTCGCGTTGCGGTCGGCGGCACGGTCGGCGCACGTGTCGTGGGAGAGGCCGCGCCGACGGTCGCCGGCACTGGTGGCATTTCCGCCGTTGGGGGTTGCAGCGGCATGATTACCTCCACGCCGGGGGGCGTCGGTGACGATGGCGTTGCTGACCCCTGGGGCGATGCCGACGGCACTGTGCCGGGGATGAGTTTCCCTGCCGCGCCGGAAGTCGCAGATGGAATCGTCGTTGGTGGTGATGTCGGTTGCGTCGCCGGGGACGGCTGGGTCGTGCCAGGCGTCCCTGACGCCGCGACGCCCTGTGCCGCAAAGAGTAACAGGAGAAGGAATCCGCCCGCGCCGCCGCAGAGAATGTATCGTCGGAGAGCGCCGCATCGGTGAAAGCCGCCCATCCACCCGTACGCGAAGTGGATGCGACATCCTTCGCTATGACCCATGCATGCCCCCTCACCCAATGTCCCAATGTCCCAATGACGGCACGCTTTCCCAAGCGTATCCGACCATCCACCGATGATGCTCTCCGCGCGGTGCCGAATGTACGTACGGCCCATGCGCGGTTTGCACCATAACAAACACCGACGATCAGCACAAGGGGAGTTTCCGCGCGTCCCGCAACTGCCGGAATGCGTATCGCTACCGGAACCACGCGTCATTCCCTGAAGGGAAGAAGGCGGTTCCGTCGTGCCGCGATGCTATGTTGTGGTCGCCGCGAAGCGGGAGGCGGCGAGGAAACCGATGGGATGGCGGGTCGTGCCGTCAGTAGCGAGATCGGCCATTACGTCGCCGATCGCGGCGGAGAACTTGAAGCCGTGGCCGGAGAATCCGGCGGCATAGACGACGCGTGCGTGCGCGGGGTGACGATCAATGATGAAGTGGCTGTCCGGCGTCATCGTATAGAGGCAGGTAGTGGCAGCGAGTACCTCGCCCGTCGCGCCCGGCATGTACGCGTCGAGCACGGCGCGCGTCAGCGCGATCTCCTCCGGCGCGATGGTGCGCCGCGCCGTTTCGGGCGTACACGGCTCGCCCCTGTCATGCCGACCAATCTTCAGGCCGTCGCCCGGCAGCATCGGCACGCCGTAGTACGACCCTTCCGGCCCCCGGATGCCATAGACCGGGAAGCGCTCCGGCCCGAAGCGTTCGGGGCGCGTCGGCGCGAAGTAGACGTTGTACATCCGCCACGGTTCGAGCGGCAGGTGAAGGTCCGCGAGGATTTCGCCCGCCCACGGCCCCGCCGTGATGACGAGCGCGTCCGCCGTATAGGCCGCCGTCTCCGTCTCGACGCGGACACCCGCGCCATCCGCCGACCAGCGGCGCACCGCTTCGCCGTGATGCAATGCCGCGCCCTGTTTGGCGGCGAGATCGAGGTGCGCGGCGACGCACGGCTCCGGCAGGAGAAAGCCGGTATGCGGGTCGTACATGCCCTGATAGCCCTCCGGCACCCGAAAGCCGGGCCAGCGTGCCATGATCTCGTCGGCGGTTAATTCCTCCACTGTCAGGCCGTAACGCGCGGCAGATTCTTTCTGGGTCGCGCCGAAGCCCGGCTCGGCGGGCCCAATGCTGATGCCGCCCGTGATCGTTAGCAGATGCTGCCCCGTCTCCGCCTCCAGTTCGCGCCAGAGCGCGTACGCGTGCTGAACGAGTGGGACGTACGCGGGCGACTCCCCGTACGCCTCGCGGATGCCGCGCGAGCGGCCATGCGACGAACCGTTGTGGTGACCGCGCGCGAAAGCGTCGAGACCGAGCACGCGCCTCCCGCGCCGTGCCAGATGGTACGCCGTCGCGCTGCCCATCCCACCAAGCCCGACGACGATCACCTCGTACCGCCCCGCTGACCGCATCGTTCGCGCCCTTTCCCTTGCATATCGCACTATCACCCACATCGCTTGCATAATAG
>JAICJW010000455.1 GCA_025928215.1 Chloroflexia bacterium
CCCGCGCCCGCCCCGGCCGCCGCCGCGCCGCCACCACCCGCACCGGCGAACACCGCGCCACCACCGACCGCGACGCCGAGTGTCAGGCACGGCGGCGGCTTTCATCTCTCACCCTATCTCTTCCTCATTCCATTCACGCTGATCGTGCTCTGGGGTTTGGCGGCGTGGTACTGGTTCCTGCCCTTCCGGGGCCTCGCGCCCGCCGCGCAATGGTATGCTCGCCTGCAACGGAGCGCGCGCTGGATCGGCGTCCCCCACGCGCGGGCCGCGACCCCCTTCGAGACGGCGGAAGCAATCGGCGACCGCCTGCCGGAAGGCAAACCCGCCGCCATCACCATCGCGCAGCGGTACGCCGAGGCGCAATACGCCGCCCGCCCGCTCGCTCCCGCCGAGATGGAGAGCCTACGTGGGGCGTGGAAAGTCGTCCTCGGTCACACCCTCCGCGTCCTCCCGCACCGCCTCACACGCAGGCAAAAGAAGCGCGGGTAATCGCGGGCGGCGGGACGCGATGGGGGGGCGCTCACGCGTGCGCGAGTTGTCGCCTCCGCACGAGCAGCATGATGACAAAGAGCCAGCTCGCGACCACAATGGCTACCGGGAAGAGCGCGGTGACCACCGAGATGCGCTCAAGCGCGAGAATACCGAGCACCCACTTGAAACCGCTCAATGCGTACGTGCTGACCGTCTCCTCGGCGGGCCGGTGATACGATTTGCGCACCGTCGGTACGAAACCGAGATTGTCAATCAGGGTGATGAGGATCACCGAGAGGAGCGGTCCCCGCGTCAGATACCAGACCAGCAATGCGATTCCCGCCCCCACGAGCGCGATCCAATCCAGGCGCACGATATTCCGCGTGCCGATCGCCGCGGCGAGCGCCGCAATGACGAGGCAGATGAACGCCGTGATGCCGGTCACCCATGCCCCGGCCCCCGCATGACCGGCGATCTGGCCGACGAATGCAATCCCGGTGAGCACCCCCCAGATCAGCCATGTAAATGCGTGCGGCTTCGTCTTCCGCGCAAAGATGTCCCGGAAGTACGGGACATAACTGATGAGCGCAATGATGGTGGCGAAGAACCCGATAATCGCGCGATACCCCATGCGCTTACTCTATCATGATGAGCCGCCACTCCATTACACTACTGGCGGTATCCCGTGCGATCCGCCGCTCTCGGCGCCCCGACCCATGAGGAGGTCTTGCCCATGTCAGAGACAATACAGTTGCGGATACCGGGGCCGACGCCGCTACCGGAGGCAGTGAGAGAAGCGACCGGGCGGCAAATGATCAACCATCGCGGGCCGGAGTTCGCGCGCATCCTCTCGGAGACGGTCGCCGGAGTGCGGGCGCTCCTCCAGACGACGCACGATGTGCTGCTGCTCTCCTGCTCCGGTTCCGGTGGGATGGAAGCGGCAGTCGTCAATCTTTGCTCCCCGGGCGACGAGGTGATCGCGGCGCATGCAGGCGTCTTTGGGGAGCGGTTCGCTGCGATCGCGGACGCGTACGGCCTCACCATCCATCACGTCAGCGCGCCGGACGGCGAAGCGCTCGATCCGGCGCGGATCGGGGAAGCCTTCGCTGCCCATCCGCGCGCGAAAACGCTCTTTCTGACCCATAACGAATCCTCGACGGGCGTGACGCATGATCTCCGGGCGATTGCCGAGACCGCGCATCATCACGGCGCGCTGATCGCCGCCGATTGCATCACCTCAACCGCCGCGCTCAATGTGCCACTGGACGAGTGGGGCATTGATGTCGCCGTCTCCGCCTCGCAGAAGGCATGGATGGCGCCGCCCGGCCTGGCGATGGTCGCCGTCAGCCCGCGCGCATGGGAGCGGACACAGACGGCGGCGCTCCCCCGCTTCTACTTCGACTTCGCGAAGTACCGGGAGGCGCAGGCGAAGGGGCAGACCCCCGCGACGCCCACCCTGCCGACGCTCACTGGCCTGCATCGCGCGCTCCAGATGCTCATCGCGGAGGGGCTGCCCGCGATTATCGCCCGCCATCGCGCCGCCGCCGAAACCTGCCGCGCGGACATCGGCGATCTCGCGGAGCGGGAACTTCGCCTCTTCGCCGACCCCGCGCACGCCTCGGATACCATCACGGCCGTCGCGCTCCCGGAAGGGATGGACGCGGCGCGTTTATTGGCGCGGTTGCGCGATGAATACGGTGTCATCCTCGCGGGCGGGCTGGGCAGGCAAGCAGGCACGATCATCCGCATCGGCCACCTCGGCCACGTCACGGCGGCGGACATGGATGCCGTCGGCGCGGCGCTGCGGGCGGTGTTGGAGACCTCACCCCCCGGCCCCCTCTCCTTTGCCGCAGGGCAAAGAAGAGGGGGAGCGACCTCGGGAAGGTGATAGTGTTCGGGGAGTACCCGGTATCGCGATGAGTCACCCCTCTCCATCGCGGGTGCCCTCTGGGCAGGTGAGAGGGGCCGGAGGTGAGGTTTTCCGAGGAGGGCAACGATGGCAGATGACCGGCGAAAGGGAAGCGAGGTCCTGATTGAGGTGTTGCGCGGCGAGGGCGTGACGCATATCTTCGGCAATCCCGGCACGACCGAATTGCCGATGATTGACGCGCTGGCCGCCGTTCCGGACATTCATTATGTCCTCGGGTTGCAGGAATCCACCGTCGTCGGCATGGCGGACGGCTACGCGCAGGCGACGGGCCGCCCCGCATTCCTCAACCTGCACACGTCGGCGGGGCTGGGAAACGCGATTGGTAACCTGACAAACGCGAAGAGCGCGAACACGCCACTCGTCGTGACGGCGGGGCAGCAGGATTACCGGCATATCATCACCGATCCCCTCCTGTCGGGCGATCTGACGGGGATCGCGGCGGCGGTCTCGAAGTGGACGCACGAGGTGCGAACGCTCGGCGAACTCGGCACCGTCCTGCGCCGCGCCTTTCACGATGCAGCCTCCGCCCCCGCTGGGCCCGTCTTTGTCGCGCTGCCGATGAATGTGATGGATGAGATCGGCCCCGCACCGATCCCGCCGCCCTCGCGGATCGAACGCCGCGCCGTCGGTGGCGGCGTGGAGGAACTGGCCGATCTGCTCGCCGCTACCCCGGTCGAGCGGCTGGCCCTCGTCGTCGGGGACGAGGTCACGGCGTCCGGCGGCACCGACGCATTGATCGCCGTCGCGGAGACGCTCGGCGCGGCGGTCTTCGGCTCGCCGCTGCATGGCACCTTTGCCTTCCCGCCGACACACCCCCTCTGGGCGGGCGCGCTGCCGCCGCACGCGGGCGCGCTCCGCAAA
>JAICJW010000076.1 GCA_025928215.1 Chloroflexia bacterium
ATCAAATCTGATGGCATCGCGAGCACATCATCAACGGAGAGATCGCTCCAGCCGCGCGCTCGAATATGATCTGCTGCCGCGCGTTCGTGATCGTCGGCAATGATGACGTTGGGAACGAGGCTCAGTTCGATGTCGGCGAAACGATCGCCCGCCGCCTCACGGATCCAGCCGAGTTGACGCTCCACCGCTGCCGCGAATCGTGGCGCGGGATCGCGCGCGAGCACGCCGTTCGCCGTGGCGGTCGTGAGGATGCCGATGATGTCCGCCTCCCGCGCCGCGATCGAGAGCATCCGCCGTCCGCCCGCGCCGACGAGGATCGGCGGATGTGGCCGCTGCACCGGCTTGGGGAAACTGCCGAACGTCGTCAGGGTGTAGTGATCGCCGGAGAAAGCGAACGGCGCATCGGCAAACAGCCCTTTGAGTACGGTCAGCGACTCCGCGAAGCGATCCACGCGCATGCCGGGCGGATCGAATGGGATGCCTGCCTGATCGTATTCCGCCTTGAGAAATCCGGTACCAAGCCCCAATTCGAAGCGCCCGCCGGAGAGCAGATCGAGCGTCGCCGCCTCCTTCGCGAGCAGCACCGGCGGCCGGTAATCGTTCGCGATGACGAGCGTGCCGATGCGCAGCCGCTCCGTCACGGCGGCGACCGTTGCGAGCGCGGCGAAGGGGGCGAGTTGATGCCCGAAGGGCGGTTCGATGAAGTGATCGCGGATCAGGAACGTCGCGTAGCCCGATTCCTCCGCCATGCGGGCTGTGCCAATCAGTTCCTCCCGCGTGCCGATGTGCTCACCCAACACCCCGAAACGGAACGGTCGTTGATGTGCCAAGATCGTACTCCTTGCGATGAACGGCAGACGTGGACACCTGCCCCCACCATAGCGGAGCGCGGAGGCGCGATCTATCCGATTCTTGCGCGCGAAGTATGCTACACGCCCGTCGCGCACTGGCGTCTTGCCACCTTTCCCGGTATCGTACGCTGCGTGGTTGCGGTTATTGTCTGTATATGGAGCGTGTGCGGTGGGAGATCGCTGGGAGACGATCACGACGATCCGGGATGGTCTCTATGATCGCATCCCGCTCAATGCGCCGGAATCCGCGTTGATGGCGACGGAGGCGTTCCTGCGGCTGGACCGCATCCAGCAGTTAGGGTTCGTCTCGCGCGTCTGGCCGGGGGCGAAGCACACGCGCTTCGAGCACTCGCTCGGCGTCATGCACCTGATGCGGCAGGGGATCGCCCAATTGCGTCGGCACGGCGGGTCGGTGACACTCAGCGATGAGGACGCCCACACCGCGACCGCGACGGCGCTCCTGCACGACATTGGGCATTATCCCTTCTCCCATGCGATTGAGGAACTCGGCCCGCCGATCCTCAAACACGAGCAGGTCGGGCGGAGGATCATCCTCGGCGCGGAAGTGTCGGATGTGCTGACGCGCATCTGGAATGTTGACCCCGGCCGGGTGGCGGATTTCATTGATCCGCCGGGGCCACCGGAAACGCCGCAGGACGCCCTCATTCGCGGCCTGCTTTCCGGCGCATTGGATATGGACAAACTCGATTATCTCCCGCGCGACGCCCGCGCCTGCAATGTGCCGTATGGCCGCGTGGACACACCCCGGTTGCTCGATGCGCTCCGTGTGCGCGAGGTGAACGGCACGGCGCGCATCGTTGTGGACGACAAGGGAATCAGTCCTCTGCACTCGCTGATTAACGCGCGGCAGGAGATGTTCGACAATGTCTACTGGCATCACACGAACCGGGCCTGCATGGCGATGCTGCTGCGTGCCGTACAGGAGGCGATGGAAGCGGGTGTGATTGTGCCGGAGGCGTTGACGACGCACGATGACGCCTCGCTGCTCGCTTTCCTCAGCCAGCCGGAGATGCCGGATGCGACCCGGCGTCTCGTCGCCGCGCTCCGCTCGCGTCGCGTTCACAAGCGGGCGGTGGAGGTTTCCGCGCGGGCGGGCGACCTCTTCCAGCGGCTCGGCGCGCTCTACTATCGCCCGCGCGATCGCCGCGCTGCCGAGATTACCCTCTCTGAGATGGCGGCGCACCTCTCCGGGACGGAAGTGCATGACAGCGACGTGCTGATTGACATTCCGAAGCCGGAGAAATGGTCCGCCGATGTCTGGGTGGAGTTCGACCGCCCGCCAATTGGCTTCTCGCCGCTGATGCCGTGGCACGAGGTTGTCGGGGCGCAAACCGACGATTTCCGCCGCTACGAGGAGCACCGGCGGCTGATCCGTATCGTCGCCACCGAACCGCTGCGCGAGGTGCTACGCCGCGAATGGGCGAACCTCGTCCTCCCGCTGCTCGGCGGTGTCCTGTAATGTGGTGGCGTAGGCTTCCCAAAGAGCATCGGTCACTGGATTCACCTTGATAGCGGAGATGCCATGACGGTATTCGAAGACGGACAGCAATACGACAGTGCGACATTTACGGCGCTGGCCGCGCCGATGCAGACCTTCTCTCATGTTGACTTCGTCGGCTGCATCTTCGACCGCTGTATCTTCACCGAAGGGGCATTTTCCCACTGCTCGTTCACCGATTGCCGGTTCGTCGGATGCGATCTCAGCCTCGCGCGTGTGCCCGGCAGCCGGTTCACCGATGTTCGGTTCGCCTCCTCCAAACTGCTCGGTATTGATTGGACGAAGGGGGGAGACGCGGTGATCTCCAAACTCTTCCTTTCGGTCCATTTCGACGACTGCCTGCTCAATTACGCGACCTTCTTCGGCCTGGCGCTCCGGCGGGGCCGGTTCGTTGGCTGCATCGCGCGGGAGGTAGATTTCCGCGAGGCAGACCTGACCGAGGCAGTCTGCTCAACGAGCGACTTCACCGGCAGCAAGTTCCACCACACGAACCTCACGAAAGCCGATTTCCGCCACGCGACCGGCTACGCGATCAACCCGGCGACAAACACCGTCGCGAAGGCGCGTTTCTCCCTACCGGACGCCGTTTCACTCCTCAGCGCTTTCGATATCGTCATCGAGTAGCAGGCGTGTGCCATGCCTCCCGGTCTCTGGATGAATAGCACCTCCGCCCCAGAGAGCACCAGTGGCACGCGACGTGCGCTCCCGAAAGGCATGGGAGTTTGTCATGCCCTCTGTTGGGGTGGCTGTGGGAAGGACGACGGGACCATGATTAACGCACATTCCCTTGTTGGCCGCGCGGTCGTGAGTGTCGCGGATGGCGAGAAGGTGGGAATGATCTCCAATCTCCAACTCGATTTCGCCCAGCGGATCGTTCTCGGCTTTCTGCTCGGCGGGGACGGCGGCATCTTCAATCGCGAGAAACCGGCGTTTGTCCCCTTCGGGCAGGTGCGCACCTTCGGTCGGGACGCCGTGACGATTCAGGATAAGAGCGGCATCGCCATCGCGGAGGGCGCGCCGCACACCACCGCCGCGACCTTGGGCGATCTCAAGAAGCGCGTCGTCACCGCCGGTGGCGAGGTGATCGGTGATGGCGACGATGTCGTCTTTGACGAGACATCCGGCGCACTCACCACGCTCCAACTCGCGCCGCAGGGCGGCTTCCTCGGTATCGGCGCGACGACGCATACCCTGCCGATGGAGGAAGTCGTCGAGTTTGGCCGCGACGTCATTACCGTCCACGACTCCGCCCTCGCGCGGGTCCGACCGGAGGCGAGTAGTCAGTAGCCAGTAGCCAGAAGAGAAAATGCAGCAGCCTCGGCAGCCATAGCCTATGGTGGGGCGTTGCGTTGGTGATTCACACGCACACCGAGTAGAATCACTGACTACTGACTACCGGCTACTGACTACTGGAGTACCAATGTCCGACGATGTACCCTCAGCGAATGGCGCGCATCCAACGAGTGAACTGACGCAGCAGCAGTTTACGTTCCTGAGCGAACTGCGCTCCTACATCCGTGAGGAGGCGGGATGGATCCGCACGCTCACGGACGCGATCCAGCGTGGCGTTGCGGGGGAGGAGACCGCGACGGATGTGGGCCGCGCGGTGGCGGATGTCAGCGCGCCGTACCGCGCCGAAATCGCCCGCCTGCGCGGCCTCGACGTGCCGACGGGATGCGAGGCGGCAGGCACCGCATTGATGGCGGAGACGGACGCGGCGGAAGAATATCTCGCCGCGCTGGCTCGCTGGACGGCGGCGGGGCAGGTGGGCATCTCACTCCTGCGGGACAACGCCGGCGAAGATGTCCATCAGGCCCTTCAGCAATTTCTCACTGCCCGCGACGCCTTCGAGAACGCCTACACGGAAGCCGCCCGGCTGCTCGAATAAGGGGCGGCATCAAGGGCGGAGTAGTACAACCTGGCTAGCGCTTCACGCGGCTCGTTCGAGGATGACGACCGGGATCTGGCGAGTGGTCTTTTTCTGATACTCGGCGAAACCCGGCATCAGCGCCGCCTGCTGATCGTAGAGGCGCTGCCGCTCCTCGCCTTCGGCGACCCGTGCCCGCGCTTGGAATTTCTCGGTGCCGATCTCGACCGTCGCTGTCGGGTGGGCGACCAGGTTGTGATACCAATCGGGGTTGGAGGGCGCACCCGCCTTTGATGCGATGATGACGATGTGGTCGCCATCGGTGGTGTAGACCAGTGGCGTCGTGCGGGATTGGCCGCTTTTGGCGCCGGTGGTAGTAAGCAGGAGCATCGGGCTACCGGCGAATGGGCCGCCAACCTTGCCGCCGTTGGCACGAAATTCCGTGATGACCTGCTGATTGAAGTCATTGGGGTTGCTGCTCATCGTTCCTCCTGGTGGCACCATACCGCCGCTCGCACGATTACGGGCGGCGGCGATTGCGGAACAGAATAGACGAGGGCCGGATGGGGTGCAAGGAGCGGGCGAGGCGTGTCAGCGCCGGGGGCGGCCCGCTGCGCGTGCGAGGGCGAGCAGGATGATCGCGCCAAGCGTCGCGACCGCCACGGAACCCCAGAACCCCGCGCGGTCCGTGATGCCGAACAGACTAAAGAGCACCCCACCAATCGCCGCACCGAGCAGGCCGATGACGATATTGCCAAAGCAGCCGAACCCTTTCGCCCGCGTGATCAGCCCGGCCAACCACCCGGCCAGCAATCCGACGACGATCCAGGCAAGGATGCCGCCCGGTTCGAGAAGGACTGAGGACTGAGGACTGAGGACTGAGACCAACACGGTCATACTCCTGCATTGCGATTGTGGCGATGAAGAAAAGGGAAAGGGCCAATGAGGGCGAGGATGAAGAAGGGAAGGCCGAGGAGGTTGCGGACGGTCGGTCGGGCGCTTTCCGGGGCGAACCGCGCGAGGTAGATCACCGGGATCGCGCAGGCACACATCAGCGCGCCGAAGCCGAAGCGCATCAGGACCGTGCGCCGATCCGACGTGAAGAGCCAGAGCAGCGCCGCGATCAGCAATGGGACCGTCGCAAGCGTCCCGAAGAAGACATATCCACTCGGCTTCGTGATATGAATCAGTAGCAGATGCGCGACCCCGAAGACGGTCACGAAACCGCAGAACGAGGCAATGAGGGATGAGGAATGAGCAATGAGCGTGGTGCGGCGAGGGCGATCCCCTTCCGCGTCGGGCGATGGATCGCGTCGTGATACTGGTCGTATATCAAGCATTGTGATCTCCTCTCCTCATTGCTCATCCCGCATTTCGCGGGCGGTCGAGTCCACGATCTGGGGCGGGGGAGGGGGCGAGGGGCCGTCATCCGGCGGGGCATTGCGGCGCACGATGCGATCTATCCCCTGCCCGCAATACAGTACGAGGAGCGCGCCGATCAGCGAGATGGCGAAGGCGACCGCGACATTGACCGTGCCATCATAGAACCGGCCGACGATGAAGTTCCCGACAATCGCACCGATGCCGCCGATGAGCAGGTTGCCGAAGCAGCCGAAACCGAAGCAGCCCATCCCCTGCGGCCGGGCGATGAACGCCGCCACGAGGCCGGAGGCAAAGGCGAGAAAGAGCCAGGTCGCCCAATCTCCAGCCGCATAGGTGACGGCGAAGGAAGTCTGCATCGAGCGTATCGCCCATTTCTGCCTAGTGGTCCGCGTCCTTGCCCACGGCCATCGTCGCGTCCGTTGGCCGCGCGTCGAGATCGTCCACCGGCACGGATTCCGGAGCGTGGGGTGACGCAGCATGGAGCATACCAATTGCTTCGAGGTTACGGCGCACCTGCGCGCGGGATTCCTTCGAGAGCGACGTACCCGGCAACCGGACGGTCGTCTTCTCCGTCTGCCCGAGCGCGCGCATCGTTTCCTTGATTGCCGCCTGGAAGGTGCCCGGCACCTGCGTGACGTTCGCGACGCGCATCAGATCAAGGAAGCCGCGGCGCGCGCCCTCGTAATCGCCCTTGCGGAATGCCTCGACGCATCCAACGCCCGGCCCCGGCGCGAAGTTCGCCTCGCCGATCACCGCGCCATCGCCACCGAGCATCAGCGTGTTCAACACGTGATCGGACGACCCCGTGAGGACGGAGAAATCGGGCCGGATGCGTTTCACGATCTGCACGCGGCGCCGCACCAGCGCGGCGGAATCCACCGAATCCTTGACGCCGACGATATTGTCGTTCTCCTCCACGAGTTGCGCGAGGATGGGCGTGCTGACTGCCGTGCCGGTGAAAACGGGGATATTGTAGATGAGGATGGGCAGGTCCACCGCGTTCGCGACCGCGCCAAAGTGCGCGAGCAATTGCTCGTCGCCGAGCGTCTGATAGAACGGCGTGACGACCGCCGCCGCATCCGCGCCCACGCCCTTCGCATGGCGCGTCAGATCAATCGTCTCACGCGTATTCACGCCGCCCGTGCCGATGATGACCGGCACGCGCCCCTTAACGTGCTCGACGACCTTCTGCGCGTACTCCTTGCGCTCGGTGGCGGACAATTGCGTGAATTCGCCCGTCGTCCCCATGATAAAGAGGCCATGCACGCCGGCGGCGATCAGCCAGTCCAGATGACGAAGCGTCCCATCCCAGTCAATACTCATATCGTCGTTGAAGAGCGTCACCGATGGGGGGATGATGCCGCTAAACGTCGCCATGCTGCCTCCTGCCTGCGCGGATCCTCCATTGCCGCGAGTATAGCAGAGGAGCGGCCGGAGCACCCACCCCCAAGCCCCTCTCGCGCCGGGAGGCGGCCGGGGGGTTGGGCATTCCCCGCGATTGACAGCCCGGTATTTTCCGGTACAATGCGCGACGCGGACAGCGCTCGGACGGTATGGCGCGCGCGATGAGGGGGCACAGGTGAAACCACATGGCGTCGTGGAATCTACGAGCGGTCTGCCACGGCGCGCGGAAGCGGTGCGTTCCACCAATTTCGTCTTTCCCAATGATACCAACCATCATGGCACGATGTTCGGTGGCCGGGTCCTGCAACTGATGGACCAGACCGGGGCGATTGCCGCCGCCCGCTACGCGCATACGACCGTCGTCACCGCCGCGATGGAGGCGGTCTCTTTCCAGCAGCCGATCCGCGAGGGCGAAATTATCGAGACGGTCGCGCGCGTCGTCTACACCGGCCGCACGAGCATGCTCGTGCGCGTGGATGTCTTTGCGGACCACCAACTGACCGGCGAGCGGAAGCGCGCCACCACCGGGTACCTGACGATGGTCGCGCTGGATGCCGCGGGCAAACCGATGCCCGTCCCGCGGTTGTTGATCGAAACGGAGGAAGAACGGGCAGATTACGAAGCGGCGGAACGGGTTCGCCAGGCGGCGAAGCAACGAGTAACCAGTAGTCAGTAGTCAGTAGTCAGAATGGAGTCAGACCCGCTGGCTACTGACTACTGACTACTACGGGGAGGAATGGATGATTCTCACAGGGATGGGTTCGTATCCGCGTGTCGGGGACACGACGGAGTTGCAGCGGTTGCGGCGCGGTATTCACCGCTTCGATCGCAAGGAGATTGACCGCGATGACCTGAACGCGGTCGCGGACGATGTGACGGCGGAAGTGATCCGCGAGCAGGCGCAGGCAGGGCTTGATTGGGTGACGGACGGCTGTATTCGCTGGGAGGATATGGTCTCTCATGTCGCGAATAAGTTGCCGAATATCCGGCGCGGCGGCTTACTCCGCTACTTCGACTCGAATACCTATGTTCGTCAGCCCGTTGTCACCGGGCCGGTTGGCTGGGAGCAGCCCGTTGTCGCGGCGGAATCCGCCTTCGCGGTCGCCGAAAGCCCGAAGCCGGTCAAGGCAGTTGTCACCGGGCCGTATACGGTGGCGAAATACTGCGATGACCAGCACTACGGCGCATTGGCGCCGCTCGTCATGGACCTCGCGGCCGCCCTCAATAAAGAGATCAAGGCGATTGCCGCGACGGGCGTAACATGCGTGCAGATAGACGAACCGAGCATCCTGCAGGAACCGGGCGATTGGGCGCTCTTCGAGCAGGCGATCACCCGCCTGATGGATGGCGTGCCGGGCACGACGGCGATTGCGACCTACTTCGGTGACGCCGTGCCGCTCGTCTCGCAACTGCTCGGCCTGCCCTTCAATCTCGTCTATTTCGACTGCTCCTACGCACCGCTCGTCGTGGACGCGCTCCGTGGCACGGCGCACGGCAAGCATGTCGGCATCAGCGTCGTGGATGCGCGCAACACCAAACTGGAATCGCTGGAGGATGTGCAGGGCAATATCCAGATGGCGCAGGACATCGTCGGCAGCGATATGCTGCATATCACGCCGTCGGCGGGGTTGGAATTCCTGCCACGCACGCGGGCGTACGCGAAGCTGGAGCGGATGGTCCAAGGCGCGACAGTCGCGGTTCAGTAGTCGGTAGTCAGTAGTCAGAGAGGCCAAATCCGTTCTGACTACTGGTTACTGATTTCTCAGGAGGAATGACAGATGGCACAGCAAATTCTCCAGACGACGAGTGTCGGCAGTTTCCCGAAGCCGGACTACATCACAAAGGCGCGCACGAAGGCACGACGCGGCGACATGGACGCGGCGGAACTGAAGGAACTCGAGCAACAGGCGACACGTGAAGTGATCCAGTTGCAGGAAGACCTCGGCATTGACGTCATCGTAGATGGCGAGATGTACCGGGGCGACATGGCGGAGTATTTCGCGCAGCAGATGAAGGGGTTCGAGTCCTCCGGCCTCGTGCGGTCGTACGGCAACCGCTACTATCATAAGCCGATCGTCGTGGACGCCATCGAGCGGCCGAACGCGATCACGGTGGACTGGTGGAAGTACGCGCAATCGCTCACCGACAAGCCGGTGAAGGGGATGCTGACCGGCCCGTACACGATGATGGACTGGTCGTTCATCGAGTACTATCCGAACCGCCGCGATTGCACATTAGCCCTCGCCCGCGCCATCCATGACGAGGTCGTGGACCTTGAAAAGGCGGGCGCGACGATCATCCAGGTGGACGAACCCGCCCTCTCCGCCCGCACCGACGAAGTCGAACTGGCCATCGAAGCGATGGGCATCGTCACGCAGGGGGTGTCGGCGAAGATCGTCACGCATATCTGCTACGGCACCTTCGACAAGATTTACCCGCGCATGCTCGATCTGCCGCTCGACCAGATTGACCTCGAGTTCGCGAACAGCCACTACCGCCTGCTCGATCACTTCGAGAAGAATCCCTTCACGAAGGAAGTCGGCTACGGCGTCGTGGATATTCACTCGCACCGGATCGAGAGCGTCGAGGAGATCGTCGCGGGCATCAAGCGGGGCCTCGAATACATCCCCGCCGAGAAGATGTACGTGGACCCGGACTGCGGCCTGAAGACGCGTACGTGGGACGAGTCCAAAGCGAAACTCGCCAATATCGTCGAGGCGGTGAAGATCGTCCGCGCCGAATTGGGGCAACCGAGCGCGAATTAACCGCAAAGAGACGGATGATGCGAACGAACGGCAGGAGACTGCCGTTCGTTGCGGTCCAAGCGCAAGGCTTTTATACGTATTCTGGGAAGAGTATAAAAGCTATCTGCGCATCGGAACTCAAGTATCATCGTCAGGTGGCACCCAGATGAAGAAGTCGGATTTTGCGAGCGATGCGCCGGGGATATTCATCGGGCTCGTCGCTATAGTACGGCGGACGAGGCCGTTGCTCCGGCATCATAAGGAGCGCAATCTCTTCCTGTTCGTCGCCCGTTAGGGATTACGTAGTCACCGGCAGCATGGCAGCGGCGGTGAACTCCGCGATGGCGTCGCGGTTCCAAGCGTCTATCCGCCCCTTGCGCCACGGGCCGAGTTCGACGAAGAGCGCCTGCCGCGCCTCGGGCGTCAGCGCGCTGATCGGCTGGCCGGCTGTGCCGAGGTCGGGATGGCGGGCGAAGAAGTCTGCCATGAACGCCGCCATCTCCTCGTGGCCGATCCGTGGCCGTTCGAGGAACCGCCCTAATTCATGCATTCCCTGATCGAAGAAGACGACAATCGGGATCGCCACGCGGCCCGTCGGCATCGGGAATTGCGCCGCGAGGTCCTTGTGCTCGTCGCGCTTGAAGATGCGGACGCGCAGCCGGTCGCCGGATTCCCGCGCGAGGCGGAAGAGGACGGGCAGATGCGCCAGCGAATCGCCGCACCAATCCTCGGTGATGACGAGAACATTGAGCGGTTCCGGAAGCGCCGTGAGGCGGGCGGCATCCGCCGCTGTGACGGGTGCGGCGGCGATATTCGCCTCGAATTGCTCCCGGTTCTGGCTCATCTGATTGAGGTAGCCATCCATTGTCATGCCGGTCGCGAACTGTTCAGCGGTGATGGTCATGCAGTTGCTCCTCTCGTTGCTCGGCGCGTGGATCGTTACAGTTGTGAACCGCTCGGCGTCTGTCGGTATTCCGCGTGATGCTCGCCACCGATCAGCCGCGCCACCTGCGCCAGCAAATCACGCATGTCGAAGGGCTTTGCCAGCGTCTCGCAGCCGAGGGCGTGCCAGTCTTCCTCATAGTCGAAGAGGGCGGCGTGGTCGGCGGAGCAGATAAGTACGGGGGTCGTGCTGATGGCGGGATGCTCGCGGATCAGGCGGAGCGCCTGCAATCCGGCGGCCCGGCCCGCCATCCAGAAATCGAGGATCACCAGCGCCGGTCGCTCGCGCAGCATGACGGCGAGGGCGTCGTCCATCGTTATCTCGGTCACGGTGCGATAACCCTCCCCGGCCAGCGCATCCCGCATCAGGTCGAGGATCGCCGCGTCATCGTCGAATACGGCAACCGTCCCTGTCACTCGTCCGCTCCTCTTCTTTCCCCGCGAACGTTGCCCGCTCTCCCGGTATTGCACGGACGATACCGCGACCGCCACCTTTTTCACGATCGTCTCTCCATAGTACACTCAACGGCAGAGGAGCGGAACAATGCGCGGAGGAATGGGCATGGCGACAGCGACAGAGGAAAACGTACGGATCGTGCATGGCGTCTGCCCGCATGATTGCCCGGATACCTGCTCCTTCCACGTGACGGTGAAGGATGGCGTCGCGGTGAAGATCGCGGGGGACGCGCGGCACCCGGTGACGCAGGGCTTCCTCTGCGTCAAGGTGAACGACTATCTCTCCCGCACCTACAACGAGACGCGCGTCCTCACGCCGCGCCGCCGCATCGGGCCGAAGGGGCTGGGGCTATTCGAGGAGATCAGTTGGGACGAAGCGCTGGACGAGATCGCGGCACGCTTCACGGCGATCATCGCCACCGACGGCCCCGAGGCGATCCTGCCCTACAACTACAGCGGCACGCTCGGCCTGCTGCACAACGAGAGCATGGATTACCGCTTCTTCAACCGCCTCGGCGCGAGCGAGCTGGACCGGACGATCTGCTCTGTCGCGGGGGGCGAGGCGATCCGCTACACGCTCGGCGCGAAGACGGGCACCGACCCGGAGACGTACATCTACAGCAAACTGATTGTCGTCTGGGGTTCCAACCCGGTTTCCACCAATCCGCACCTGATGCCCTTCATTAAGAAGGCGCGGCAGAACGGCGCGCAATTCGTCGTTATTGATCCGCGCCGCACGCGCACCGCCGCGCAGGCGGACTGGCATATCCAACCCCGTCCGGGAACGGACGCCGCGCTCGCCCTCGGCGTCATGCATGTGCTCATCGCGGAGGGGATGACCGACGAGGCGTATCTCGCGGCGCACACGCACGGCGCCGAAGCCCTCAAAGAACGGGCGATGGAGTATCCGCCCGCCCGCGTCGCGGCGATTACCGGCCTGACCGAAGACGAGATCGTCCGCTTCGCGCGGCTGTATGGGACGGTCGCACCCGCCGTGATCCGCGTCAACTACGGCATGCAGCGGCACTCGAACGGCGGCATGATGATCCGCACCGTCGCCTGCCTGCCCGCGCTCACCGGCTCCTATGGCACGCTCGGCGGCGGCCTGACGCTCTCGACGAGCGGCGGCCCGAAGATCAACACGACCGCGCTGCGGCGGCCCGACCTGCGGGCAACCCCGGCGCGCCACATCAACATGATCCAGATCGGCGACGCGCTAACGGGCGACCTCGATCCGCCGGTGCGGGCGATGTACGTCTACAATGCGAACCCCGCCGCCGCCGCGCCCGATCAGGAGAAGGTGCGCGCGGGGTTGCTGCGCGATGATCTCTTCCTCGTCGTCCACGATCCCTTCTTCTCGGACACCACCCAGTACGCGGACATCGTGCTGCCCGCGACGACGCAACTGGAACACCTGGACTTGCACACCGCGTACGGCACGTACTATCTCAACCTCAACCAGCCCGCGATCGCGCCGCTCGGCCAGAGCGTCCGCAATACCGAGGTTTTCCGGCTGCTCGCCGCCCGCATGGGGTTCGCGGAGCCGTGCTTCCGCGACACGGACGAGGATCTGGTAGATCAGGCAATCGCCTCCGATCATCCCCACATGCGCGGCATCACGCGGGCGCGGCTGATGGACGAAGGGTTCGTGCGGCTCAATCTCTCCGCGCCCGGCACGCCGTATGTCTCGTACGCGGACGGCATCTTCCCGACCCCCTCGGGCAAGATCGAACTCTTCTCGGAAACGCTCGAAGCGATGGGCATGGACCCGCTCCCGGCCCACATCCCGCTCGCTGAGAGCGCGGACGGCAGCCCCGAGTTGCACGCGAAATATCCGCTCGCCCTCCTGACGCCGAGCACGCACCACTTCCTCAACACGACGTTCGGCAATGTGCCGTCGCTGATCCGCAAGGAAGGGAGACCGTTCATCGAACTGAACGGCGCTGATGCCGCCGCGCGGGGCATCGCAAGCGGCGATCTCGTCCGCGTCTTCAATGACCGGGGCGAGACGTTCGTCACCGCTGTCGTCGGCGAGACGACGCGGCCCGGCGTCGCCGTCTCCCCGGCGGTCTGGTGGGACAAGCAACACAAGAAGCGTCACGGCATTAACGCCCTGACCAGCCAGCGCACCGCCGACATGGGCGGCGGCGCGACCTTCTACACCAATCTGGTGGAAGTGGAAAAGCCGACCGCGTAGCGCGGATTGCCCCCTGCCTGTCCGGAGGGCGGATACCGCGCTTCGCGGCCCCGGGCCGCCAAGAAGCGGGGGGGCGGGCGGAGTTATCGGCGGAGGAGGCGGG
>JAICJW010000194.1 GCA_025928215.1 Chloroflexia bacterium
GCCGAAGAACTGGCTGACGGAGGCGAACACGAAGCCAAGCGCGTAAATGCCGATCAGCGCGATCGCGACGGGCAAATCGGCGACGAGCGTGAAGCCGACGACCGCGACCGCCCGCAATAGATGCACGGAAACCATCACCCTGCGCTTATTTGAGCGGTCCACAACGACGCCGGCGATCGTGCCGAACAGGACTCCCGGCAGTGCGAACGCGACGATAATGCCGGAGACGGCAGTCGCGGATTGACTGATCCCGTTGACGGTCACGAGCAGCGCGAGGTTGATGATGTTCTGCGCCGTCTGCGAGATCGCCTGCGATGTCCACATGCGCAGGAACGGCCGGTTCCGCAGGACGGCGACGAACCCCTGAGTGGATTGCACATCAACCTCAGTCGCCACCGCGCGGCCCGCGATCACCGAGAAAATGACGCTTCCTGGAGGAGCAGGCTGCAGCCTGCAAGCACAATGGCAGGCTAAAGCGTGCTCCTCCAATGGTAACCCGCCTGGGACAGATCACTACAATCAGGAAACGATCCCGCATCATGGAGCGTCCGGGGCGGGCGGTTCGCCGCCCTCCGCGTCCCGGAGATAGGCGAGTTGTTCCGGCGTTGGGCGGGGGCCATGCTGTACGAAGGTCTTGATTCGCCGGGCGAGCACGCTCCGCGGGACCATGATTCGATGCCCGCAGCCGAGGCAGACGAGACCGATGTCCGCGCCCAGGCGGACCACTTTCCAATCCGTGCTGCCGCAGGGATGCGGCTTGCGGAGGCGTACGATGTCGTCAAGCGCAACGTCGAGTGGCACGCAGAACTCCCCACCAGGTCGCCCGCATCATACCAGCCCTTTCGCAATCAAGAATAAAATATAGCACATGCCATGTGTACGTACATACACATCAGCGCGCTTTGCGGCGATGGCGTCTGAATTTCCCCAGTGGTGGCGGGCTTCAGCCTGTCACAGTGAGAGGCAGGCTGAAGCCCGTCACCACCAATCCTTATTGGCATGGAACATTGCCGCGCGCGGCGACGTCCATCATACAGCGGTCGTGCCAGTGAGCCGGGGTCGGTGCATGTGCGTATTCGTTCCAGTAGCGCGGCAGACTCGCTGTTTGACGAGTTACGCGCTCTATCGGCATACTATGTGCGGCAGACCGACCGGGGCCGCGTGCGGCAAAATGTGTGGCCCGGCGGTTTCTTCGTGTGACAGGGGCAACACGCCTATCGCATTGCGCGCAGTGGGAGAAACGCACCGTGGTCGCACCTGGGATGAATCTGGAATCTGCCGCGTCTGTCACGCCGATGCCGCGCGAAACGATGGCGCGCCTCGGTCAGATGACGCGCACCATCACCATCGAGCAGTGCGCCTGGCTCGCGCTCTTCGTCAGCGCCGTGCTCACCCGCTTTTGGGATTTAGGTAGCCGCGCCTTGCATCACGACGAGAGTCTGCACGCCTGGTTCTCATATCAATACGCCATTGGCAAGGGGTATCAGCACGACCCGTTGATGCATGGCCCCTTCTTGTTCCATCTCAATGCCCTCGTCTATGCCCTGTTCGGCGCGTCGGACGCCAGTTCGCGCTACGGCCCCGCGCTCTTCGGCGTCATTCTCGTTATGCTGCCGATCCTGCTCCGGCCCCTGATCGGGCGCTGGGGCGCATTGATCTGCGCGTTTCTGCTCCTCATCTCGCCGGCCATCCTCTATTATTCGCGCCTGCTGCGGCATGACATCTACCTGATGACCTTCACCTTCCTCGTCCTCGTTGCGATCGCGCGCTATGTGCAGACACAGCAAAATCGCTGGGTTTTTGTTGGCATGATCGCGCTCGCCCTGGCGCACACCAATCACGAGGCGTCGTACATCATCGCCATTCTGTTGGCGGCCTTCCTTTTCATTATCATTACGTGGCGCGTCGCGAAATCCCTGCTCATCGCGACGGTTGTCTATCTGGCGGCGGCGGGAGCGACCCTCCTCGTGCTTCCGAAACTATTCCAATGGGAGAAGTTGCCGAAAATCCCCTGGGACGCGCAGGCCGGTGAGATGAACTGGGCACATTGGGGGCCATATCTTCATACGTTGCTCTTCCATCCGATGATTTTCTCGTTCCTGATCGTCACGGTGCTCTACCTCTGCACGGCGGTTTTTATCCTCGGCACGCTGCGGCTGCGCGAGACAGAGCCGGGCACGACGCCCAATGACCGCCTCTTCGGCGGTTGGGGCATGACGACCGTCGTCGGCGCATTCCACCGCCTGCTCGCGGAGAAGCGCGCGCTCTTCGGCGCGGCGGGCATCGCGTTTTTCTTTTGGGCGCTCCTTTATTCGAGCCTCTTCACGAATGTCGGCGGCATCTTCAGCGGTGCCTTCTACTCCGGCATCTACTGGGCGGGCCAGCAAGATGTCTTCCGGGGTGGGCAGCCGTGGTACTACTTCGCCTTCCTCTTCCCGCTCTCCGGCCCAATCGCCTTTCTGTTCGGCATCGCCGCGGGCGGCGTGACGGTCGGGCGGTTCGTCGCGTACGTGCGCGGCAAACGCGCCATGACGATGCGTCTCTTTACCCAAATCATGCTGCTCTGGTACGGGTTCGGCATGTTCGCGGTGCTCTCGGAGGCGGGAGAGAAGATGCCCTGGCTGGTCTGCCACATCATCCTGCCGTTCACGATCCTCGCCGCCTCACTCCTCGGTGAAGCAGTCGAATATCTGACCGCCGTCTGGCGGATGCCGGTGCGGGATCATCTGCCCGCCCTCGATCCCCGGCCGGCAGGCGCGTTCGGCATCGTCGCCACCGCCCGCCCGACGCGCGCGGTGAGCAATGTCCACGTCAGTCGCCGATTGCTCGACGGCAGCGTGATCGGCGTGCTGGTGCTCTTTCTGACGGGCTGGTTCTTCGCCGTCTCGCGCATCTCGGCGAACCCAGCGGGCGATATTCGCCTGCTGTTGCTCGCCATGCCGGTGATCGTGATCGCCTTTTTCGCGGCCTACGCGATCCAGGTCGGCCGCAAACGAGCGCTCGCGGTCGTGGCGCTTGGCATTGCGATCCCACTCGCCTTGTTCGAGGTACATCTCGGCTGGCATCTCTCCTTCTTTGCCGGTGATGTGCCGACGGACATGCTCGTCTACACCCAGACCTCGCCGGATATGCCGATGATGATGAACGAGATCAATACGCTCTCAAAGGAGCGGACGGGCGGCTACAATCTGCCGATCTGGTATAGCAGCGCCACCGTCTGGCCGATGAACTGGTATCTCCGCGATTACGTCAATACCGGCGCGGCGCACTTCATGGGCAACTCGCTGACCGCCCCGCCGCCGGACGATGCGGCGATTATCATGGTTGCGAACGAAGACTTCGGGCCATGGGAGGATCAATATCTGACGAACTACGAGCGGACGGATTATGTGATGCGCTGGTGGTTCCCGGAAGAGCTGTACCGCTCATTCACCTATTCTCCGCCCGCGCCGCGCCCGGATTATCCCGGCCTCTGGAAGCAGGGTATCGTCCCGCAGCATACGGACCCCGCGACCGGCAAAGTCGTCCCCGCCGCCCCCGGTGAGGTGCGCCCAAGTTGGGGCGACACGCTGAAGAAGGCGTGGCAAAGTATCAGCGCACTCGGACGCGGGCCGCAAACGTCGCAATTTGACGCGAGCGGTAAATCAACGACCACGCCGACGGTATCACCCGAACCGGCATCGAACTTCTGGCGATTTGTCGCGCTCCGGGAACCGCCGCATACGATTGACTCCTATAATTTCCATCTCTATGTGCGGAAGGACCTCGTACGCGAGTTCAATGGGATACGGTATTAGTTGGAAACAACAGAACGAGAAGCACAGGCGATGAACGAGGGGGAGCGACCCGTTCCCGCGGAGCCGGATAACCCGCCGCGATTCGACGAGGACGGGCTGCCTGCCCCACCGCTCGCCCCGGACGAGACCATCGGGGTCAGGACCGGGGAGACGATGCCGCCCGCGGAGCGGGTTGTCATTGAGCCGGTTGCCGCGCCGCTCCTGGAGAGTAGTTTCGCGCTCCCCCGCCCGACGCTCGAATCCATCCTCTGGGTCGTCGTGATTCTGAGCGCGGTTCTGGTGCGGATCGCGGCGCTGACAAACAATCCGTTCAGCGCCTTCGAAGCGCAGCGCGCGTATGCGGCGTGGCAGTTCGCGGATGGCCAGAGTGCGCGGGTGGACGGGGCGCTCTGGGGGCCGCTGCCCTTCCTTATTAACGGGGTCTTCTTCTTTCTTTTCGGCGCGCGGGACGCGATTGCGCGGTTTGGCCCGGCCCTCGCGGGGATCGCGATTGTACCCGTCTGCTGGTGGCTCCGGCCCTGGTTCGGGCGCTGGGGCGCGCTCGGCGTTGGCGCGATGCTTGCCCTCTCGCCGACCTTCGTCTACGGCTCGCGGCATGTCTCGGGCATCCCGTATGTGCTGCTCGCCGCGCTTGCGCTCTTCATCTGCGTGCTGCGCCTCGCGGACGCGCGCGCCACGACCGGCACATTGGCCGTCGGTGGGGTCGCGATTGCCTTCCTGATCGGCTCCGGGCCATCCGGCCTGACGATGCTCGTCGCCTTCGCCTTCGCGCTGGCGATCCTCGCCCTCCTTGACCGGCCCGATCCCGACACCGGCGAGCGACACGGCGCGCTCTACACGGTCGGCGCGCAACTTCGGCAGGTGGACCGGCGTATCCTCTGGAGCGTCATCGCGCTCGTGGGCGTGCTGCTCCTCGTGGCATGCAGCCTCTTCTTCACCGATCTCGTTCACCTGCCACGCACGCTCGGTTCGATCTTTGGCCGCTGGTGGGACGATCTCTTCGCCACCGCGCGGAACCAACCCCGGTACTACTACTTGCTCATCGCCTTCGTCTATGAGCCGTTCATCGGCGTCGCGGCGATCATCGGCATCGTGCTGATCGCGCGCACCGCCGCGCCACGACCGCTGGCGATGACCTTCCCGCTCACCTGGCAACTGGTGGCGCTCGTCCTCTTCTCGCTCAGCGGCGGGAAGACGCCGGAGGGTGCGGCGATGATCCTGCTGGCCCTCGCCTTGATCGGTGGCATTGCCATCCAGTGGATAGCAGAGCGGTTGCGCGGCGGCTGGTTCTGGCGCGAGCGCGGCTGGATGATCGGCATTGCGGGGTTCATTTTCGTTCTCGCCCTCGCGCAATTCATCCGGCAGTTGCTGGATGTCAGCCGTTCAGCGGCGTGGGTTGCGACAATCCTTGTCGTGATTGCCCTCATTCTCGCCATCGGCTACGCGACGATGACCCTCATCAACACGCAGGGGCAGTTCCGCGCGAGCACGGCGCTCCTCGCGACGTTGCTGTTACTCTCCGGCATCATGGCGATCCGGGCAATGAGCGGCGCGATGTTCAATCATCCGACGGACGGCCGCGAGCTGCTCGCCAGCGGAACAGCGGCGAGCGTCACGCCCTTCGTTGAGCGCGTGCAGCGCATCTCGATTGACCTGACGCGCAACGACCGCACCTTCAACCCCGCGAAGGACGACCGCAATAATATCGGCGGTGGCAATACCCTTGCGATTGCCGCGGAGAACTCATTGGAGTGGCCCTTCCGGTGGTACTTCCGGGATTTCCCGAATTTCACCGTTGGCAGCGCGCAGGAGATCGCTAATGCAGCCCAGACCAATCCGAACGGCGTGCCGCTGCCCCGGCTGGTGATGGCGCCGAGCACGATGGAAAATCAGGTGACACCAACGCTTCCGGGATATGTAAGCCAGCAATATCCCGTGACTGTCTTCTTCCCCGATACCTACCGGACGGGCAGCGCGGCGCGGCGGCTTCTCGCGCCGTTCAAGCCTGCCACATGGGGCGATTGGCTGCGCTACTTCGCGGCCCGCGAGACGCCCGACCCGCCGACAACGAATTATCTGACGGCCTATCTCAGTAAGGACGCGGCGGATAAAGTCTTCTTCGCCGCGCCGAGTGCGAGCAGCGCGCAGGCAAACCCGAGCAATCTCTTCGACCGCGCCGGGAAGGGCAAAGCGGGCGGGCAATTCTCCGCACCGCGCGGCATCGCCGTTGGCCCGGACGGCACGATCACGATCGTGGATCAGTTGAACTACCGCGTGCAGCAATTCCAGCCGGACGGCACGTTCCTCCGCCAGTGGGGCGGCATCGGCACCGGGCCGGACAAGTTCGGGCAGATCAATGGCTACGCCTTCGGCCCAACCGGCCTTGCTATCGCGCCTGATGGGACAATCTACGTCGCGGACACCTGGAACCACCGCATCGCCGCCTTCACGAGCGACGGCAAGCCGCTGCGGCAGTGGGGCAGTTTCTTCAATGGGCAGGAAAATCCCGCCGCGCTGCCGCAGCACACGTCGGAGTTCTACGGGCCGCGCGGCATCGCCATCGGCCCGAACGGCCTCCTTTACATCACGGACACCGGCAACAGCCGCATCCTCGTCTTCGATCAGAGTGGCAAGTTTATCCGCACCTTTGGCTCCTTCGGCACGGGCGATGGGCAGATGGATAACCCCGTCGGTATCGCCGCCCGTACGGATGGCACCATCGCCGTCGCGGACACGAACAACGCGCGCATCCTCCTCTTTAGCGCCGATGGGCAGTACCAATCCGCCGTGCCGGTCGCGGATTGGGGGGCGGTGAAGGGGCTGGAGGCATATCCGATCTTCCTGAAGAACGGCAATCTACTCGTTCCCTCCCCGACCGGCAACCGGCTGATTGAGATGACGACGCAGGGCCAGACCGTCCGGAATCTCACCGGGAATCCGGGTGATCTCCGCAAACCGGTCGCCATCGCTGTCACGGCGGATGGCACGACCGCGCTTGTCGTCAATGACGAAACGAATACCGTGGTGAAAGTGAGCCTCACGTGACCCTCGCACAAGATCGCATCCTTCCCCAACGGGCCGCTCGCACGCCGCTGCCGGACGGTACGCCGCGCCGGAACGGTGCATTGTCCCTGAAGTTCTGGATCGGCATTAGCATCAGCATCGTCTTTCTCTATCTCGCGCTGCGCGGGCAGGATTTCGGCGCGCTCTGGACCGCGATGCGGGAAGCCTCGTACATCTGGCTCATCCCGGCGATCGGCTGCTATTTCCTCGGCGTCGTCATCCGCACCTATCGGTGGCACATCCTCCTGCGCTCGACACGGGAGATTCCGATACGCCGCCTCTGGCCGGTCATCGTCATCGGCTACATGGCGAACAACATCCTCCCCCTGCGCGCGGGCGAACTCGTGCGAACCTATGTCCTCAGCGAGCGAGAGAAGGTGAGCCGCAGCGCAACCCTGGCGACAATCGTCGTCGAGCGCGTCTTCGACGGTCTGACGATGCTCGCCTTCATCGTTTTTGCGGCGCTCTTCATTGACATCAATGCCCGCGTGCGGCAACTGGTGCTCGTCGCGGCGCTCCTCTTTCTCGGCGGCCTGGCAGTCTTCTTCTTTCTCGCCTTTTCCAGCGCGTGGCGCGTCCGGCTGCTCCGGCCGATCTTCGCCCGCCTGCCCCACGCGATCACGGTACGCATCGAGGCGCTGATTATCGAGTTCGTGACGGGTCTCGGCAGCCTCCGCCGCGCCGGGGACTCCGGCCTCGTCGCGCTCTCCTCCGTCGCCGCGTGGGGGGCGGAAGCGACGATGTACGCGCTTGTCGCCAAAGGCTTCGGCCTCACGCTCACCCCGGCCAGCGCGATGCTGACGACAGGCGTCGCCAACCTGTTCACGCTCGTCCCCTCGTCGCCAGGATACATCGGCCCCTTCGAGGCGGGGACGCTGCTCGTCATCCAGCAAATCCTCCGGTTGCCCGTCGAGACGACCGGCGCCTTCGCACTCGTCCTGCATGCCGCGCTCTACTTCCCGATCACCGTCTGGGGGATGTATTACTGGTTCAGCCAGCACCTCTCACTTCGCACCGTCCAGCAGTATGAAAAGACGGCGGAGACGACCTAACCCCCAGGGGGTTCGGTATGGGGTACACTATCCGCATCATCGGGCGCACTGTCCGGTCGCGGCAGGGCTGATAAAGGCGGGGTGACATGCCAGATTTCAATGCACAGAACAAGGCGCAAAAGTGGCTGCTTGTGATCGCCGGGACACTCTTCCTGATGGCGATTATCATGACCTTCGCGCGGTACGTGATGCTCGGCCTGATCGTCGCCCTCGCCGCCGTCCTGATCATGTTCGTTAGTAAGGCGGTATCGAGCGGCATGGGGGCGAAGAACGCGCCGCACGACCTGCCCGAACACGTTGAGGATATGAGCCGCCGCTCATGATACGTGCAACAAGGTGGCCGATCATTGGGAGCCGCCGAATAATGAGCGGGCGAGAGAGGTGTAGTGTCCGTGAGCAATCCGCGCAGTTGGGGAAGGAAAACGGTGGATGATTGTATCGCGCATGGGGAAAAGCGTGCCGAAACCCGCGCTTGAACCGGACATCCCCGATATTGTTGTCCGTCGTCTGCCCATTTATCACCGCACGCTGCAACGCTTCCGCGACGAA
>JAICJW010000424.1 GCA_025928215.1 Chloroflexia bacterium
ATCTCTTTCGATGTCGGATCGCTTTCCGTGATGAACCGGCGAGTAGTGTATCCTACGCGAGCGTATTGCGATCGGGTCATACGCGGGAAGCGACGGAGGATGGAATGCACCGACGGTACGTATGGCCGATCCCTCTCTTGCTCATCGTCACGGCGCTTCTGACTGCCTGCGGCGGGAGTAAAGCGATTGATGCACCGGTCGTCGCCACGCCGACGGTGACGCCAACGGCGGCCGCGCCGACCACCGCGCCCCCTGCGGCTACCGCGAGTGTCGCCGTGACCCGCCCGGCACCAGCCACCGCAACGAACACGTCAATGACTGCCACCGGTTCAGCCTCCGCTGTGGCCGGGACGCGCCCCGCCAACGCAATTACCACCGGATCGGCGCCCGCCGGTACGACCATCGCCGGTTCGGCGGCGGCCGGTACGGGTTTGACGGTGTTCATGGATCCACAGGGGCGCTTCTCGTTCTCACGGCCCGCCGCGTGGACGGTTGGCCAGTCCACCGCAACAAATAGTGTCATTCAGTTCAACACGTCGAACCCGCCCGGCGTCGTTGACGTCTCGACGGAGCCTGTCTCGAGCGGCGTCACGCCCGCGCAGTACTTCGATGGCGCACTCGCTGAAATCAAGAAGGGCATCCCGGACGCGCGACAGATCGGCACAACTCCGCTGCGACTCGATACCGAATCGGCGATGCAGATTGACTACACCGGCACCGTGAGCGGCGGCACAATTTACTTCTCGCAGGTCCTCGCCCTGCACAAAGGCACGGCATATATCCTGACGCTCGGCACGCAACCCACGGATAGCGACCGGATGAAGCAGCAGGCCATCGTCGTCATTCAGACCTGGAAATTCCTGCAATAGCAATCGGCACCGGCAATCCTTTCTGGGAAGGGCCGGAATGAGGGCGAACCTGTCCCTCGGGCCACTGCCCGTGCGGTACGCCCGCGCCCGAACGGGCGGGGGAAATCCGTACCGAACGTCCGGCGCGCGGCGCGTGCGCAACCGCGATGATAGATGCGAGGAACTGGATGGTTCGGATGGACGTCAGATACAGGTAAAGGGTCGGCGTGGTGCCGGAGCGCACCGGGAACGGACAGGCGAGATGGATGAACAACCCAGAAGCAAACGCCGGGGCTTTCGGCGGAATGTGTGGGTGAATACCACTGTCCTCCTGCTCCTGCTGGCCGGCGTACTGCTCGGTATTACCCAGGCATTCATCCTGCTCGCGGTCTACACGCTGGTGATCGCTCCGGCGTAAGGCACGACAGCGACCGCTACGAACACCCCCGATGGGCCGGGATGAGACCGGACGAACGCCCCCCGCTGGGCGGTGCCCTCGTCACGGTCGCATGCGCTGTGGCATCACTCTTGCCGCTACCCGTCCCAGCACTCGCGGGAGTGCCACATCGGCATCTACGAGAAGGGACCCAGCCAATGCCAGAAAAGCGTGTTGAAGTTGTCTCACAATATGTATCGGATATGCACGTCCTTGAGAGTCATATTCTGAAACCGCTCCAGCGGCAAGTAAGTCAGACGGAGGATCAGCCGGACATCAATCGTGCGCTGCAAGGTTACGTCGCCACGACGGAGCGGCACATCGCTCGGTTGGAGGAGCGCCTGCAGGCGCTCGGCAGCCAGGATGGTCTGGCTGACCGGGCCAAACAGGGCGTCAGCGCCCTTTTCGGCCTCGCCGCAGGCGCGATTGATACGGTGCGCACGCATCCATTCGCGAAAAACCTGCGAGACGATTACACGGCAGGCAGTCTTGCAGTGGTCAGTTACGTCATGCTCCGCACGACGGCGCTCGCATGCGGCGACACAGAAAGCGCGCAACTGGCCGAGACACACATGGATGACACCGTGAAGATGCTCCAGTGGATCGCGCGCACGATCCCGACGCAGGTCGTCCGCGACCTCGAACGCGAGCGGGATGTGGAGTTGAAGGCGGAGGCCGCGAATCAGGTCATTAACGACCCGAAATTGCGTGTCCTGTATGGGAGCCAGCCGGACGATAGCGTCGCGCAAACCACGATTCACTAGCGCAACGATCGTATGGGTGGTGGCGGCCCTTCGCCTGCCATCACCGGCTCAACGTTTCCGCAAAACGCTGTGGCGCGGAAATTCACCGTGTGACCGATCCACACAGGGGGCGTACCACACGGTACGCCCCTCACTCGGTGCGTTCGGGCATTGCCGACGGGGCCAGATACTCTACGGACGCGGCGTTGCGGTCGGTGATGAAATGGTTCACCGCCTGCCACTCAACCTGTTCCAGCGACCAATCGAGGAAGCCCCGTAGATCGCCGATGTCGCGCGGCGCGTGCTGCGTGCCATATTTCACGAGATCATCGCGCAACCCGCGAAACTCTCCCTCCTTGCGAATGCGGTTTTCGAGGAATTCCCGCAGGGCGGAGAGGTCGGAGAAGGTCTCCAATTCGCCCATCATGTCGCGCACTTCGGAATGACCCGCCAGCCATTCCTCGATCAAATCGGTCGGATTCATGCCTGCCTCCCTATGGCGCATTCGATCACCTGCACGCGCGTCTTTAGTGAGCGCCTCTGCATCAACGGGGCCACTGTATCTGATGGTATCGTACTCCGACGGCGGGCGAGGGTTGATCCGCTTACGATCCGAGCGTGTTGATGGCCCGCGAGACGAGCACCGCGACCACCACGATGGAAATCAGCGACTGCACCATCATCAGGACCTTCGCCGGCCGCGAGAGGATTAGCACATCGGTCGGGCTGAAGGCCGCGCTTGTATTGAAGGAAAGGAAGAGATAATCGAGGAAGGCCGGTGACCATCGCTGCTCGGTACCATCGGTCATCGTCAGTTGGGGGAAGAGGAAATCCGTGCTCTCGTAGCGCCGCATGTGGCGGCGATGCGGGCCTCCACCGTCGAGTTCCCAGTACCAGAGAGCAAAAACGAGAATATTCGCTCCCCAGATCAGCGCGCCATCCCGCAGGAGATGGGTTGGGGTCGTCTTGCCGCTCGGGAGGCGGACGACCAGCAACACCGCACTCGCAATAATCGCAACCGTTACCAGGGCCATGAGGGCAAAGGCGAACATGCGGGTCAGGCGAAAATTACCGATATAGCGCGCCCAATTGAGGGGGATGAGGAAAAGGACGATCAGGCTGACCATCAGCCAGCGCGGCCCGAGGCGGATCGTGTCCGGCATCAGCGCATAGACCACGCCCACGGCGAGCATGGCGAGCGCCCCCTCCCAGCGCGGTGCATGCCGCCAATGGCGCGCGTCACTCAGGGCGGGTTCCATGAGACTCCTCCTCCAGCAAGAATGTACGTACAGATGTAGCATCACACCGGCGGGCGAGGAATGCAAGAAGGATCAACCTCACCCACGGATTATTCATTCACGGAGAGAGGAGGGGGTTCCTCAGGGTGGAGGGGGGTGCTGAATCAGCCCTCCAACCGGAGGAAGCGATGGAGCGGATCGTGCCCCCCTCGCCCCCTTTCTCGCTACCCCTCCCGAATCCCCCTGTGCACAAGGGCGGCCTCCTCCGACGATCGATCACCTGGTCACCGGGCGCGACTGCAGGGTGCGCGAAGGCGCGTTGAGTGCATGAGCGGCACAGGTTCTCGCGCCGTGCTTCTCGCGCAGGGCGCGCCCGGCGATGCCGC
>JAICJW010000417.1 GCA_025928215.1 Chloroflexia bacterium
CCGTGGCATGAGTGGGAGTACGACATCACGACGGGCCAGTCCGTCTTCGATCCGAGTGTCAAGGTGCTCTCCTACCCCGTCGAAGTCGTGGATGGCGACGTGACGGTGCTTTTCTCCTGAATGGCACGCCTCGACCTCGCGATCCGCTATCACCGGGATTTTGAGGATGAAGCGCTCGGCCTTGCGCGACGGTTGTTCGCGCGCTTTGATGAGGCGATAGACTCCCTCACCCTCACCCCGATCAGCGGTGAGGATTTTTCGCTCTCCCTCAATGGGCAGGTTGTTCATTCGCAACGCGAATCCGGCAGCGCGCCGCGCGTCGCCGATTTGCTCGCGGCAATGAGCAACGAGCATGGAGGCCGGTAGCGATCGGCAACCGTCGCTGCTACGATACGCCACGTTCTGACGACTGGCTACCGACGACTCGTTTGGGGGAAGCATGAAAATCGTCGAGATGCGCATTGTGCCGGTGGCGATGGCGGACCCGCCGCTCAGGAGCGCGTTCGGGCTGCACGCGCCGTACGCGCTCCGCACCATCGTGCAACTGAAAACGGACGATGGACTCACCGGCCTCGGTGAAACCTACGGTGGAGCGATCCCGCTGCGCGATCTCGAAGCGGCGCGCGAACGAGTGATCGGGCAGGACCCATGGCATCTGACACGCATCGAGGCGGCGATTGCCGGCGACCCGACCGCCGCGCCAAACAAGGACCGACCGTGGGAGGGGACGCTCTCTTCGCCGGTACAGTCGTACTCACCCATTGAAGTTGCCTGCCTCGACATCATCGGCAAAGCGACGGGCCGCCCGGTTGCCGATCTGCTCGGCGGGCGCTACCGGAGCGCGGTGCCATTCTCAGCCTATCTCTTTTACAAGCACGCGGGCATCGGCGGCACGGATGGCTTGGCGGATGCCTCCATCGCCGCGCGGGAGCGGGACGATTACCTCGCGCGGGAGGCGCTATCACCGGAAGGGATCGTGCGACAAGCGGAGGATTTCGTGCGCCTGTTCGGCTTCAAGAGCATCAAACTGAAGGGGGGCGTGCTCGAACCGGACCGCGAGGCGGCGACGATTCTCGCGATGCGGGAGGCATTCGGGCCGGAGATGCCGCTCCGGATTGACCCGAACTGCGTCTGGAGTGTGGAGACTTCAATTCGCATCGGCCTCGAACTGGCAGGCACGCTCGAATACTACGAAGACCCGACCGATGGCAAGGCGAATATGGCGGAAGTGGCGCGGCATGTCCCGATCCCCCTCGCCACGAATATGTGTACGACCTCCTGGTCCGACATCCCGGAGACGGTCGAGCGCGGCGCGATTCACATCTTGCTCTCCGATCACCACCTCTGGGGGGGGCTGATGCCGACCGTGAAACTGGCGCAACTCTGCCGCGTCTTCGGTTGGGGTGTCTCGATGCATTCCAATTCGCACCTCGGCATCAGCCTGATGGCGATGGCACACGTCGCGGCGGCGATCCCGAACCTCACCTATGCCTGCGATACGCATTATCCGTGGCAGGTAGAGGAGGTGATCGCAGGCGGCAAGCGCCGCTTTGAGGAGGGGCATATCATGATTGACGACACCCCCGGTCTCGGCGTCGAATTGGATGAAGATGCCCTCGCCCGCCTCCATGAGCAGTACCGGAAGGCGGGTCTCGCCAAGCGGGACGATGTCGCTGAGATGCAGAAGATTCAACCCGGCTGGCAGCCGGTGCGTTGGTAGCAACCAACGAACACAGAGGGATGGCAGACACGATTTCTGCCATCCCTCTAGGAACACACTGGAAGGATTACGGGCGCTTCTCCTGCTCGCGCACGTAGATAGCGTTCGAAGCTGTCCACGGGCCGCGCAGATAGATGACGAGGCAGGCGGCAGCCGTGAGGAGAGAAGCCGCGCAGACCCCGATGTGCGGGCTCAGCGGCATATGCAGCGTCACCGCGACCATCTCGACGAAGACGAAGATCGCGGCCGCCGCCAGGTACGCCTGCCGCCGCATCGCGAAGGTGAGCACCGTCAGCATGCCGACCGTCAGCCCGCACACTTCAGGCAGGAACCGCCCGGCTTGCGGGCTGGTAACCGCCGCGTTCAACACCAGATCAGCGACGCATCCCATCGCAAAGATGACGACGGGCATCACCCACAATATCCACTTCGTCGCCGCATCGGTCGCTTTCCGCATCCCTCTCCCTTTCACCATGAATACGCCGCCCCACCCCACGCACGCGCAGTCGCGCCGTGCGCCATTCTCTCACAGTATTGTGAACGGGGAAATGGGGCGCGATGTGACGGCAAGACATATGCGATTATCGAAAAATTCCCCTCCTCAACCTCTTGCGATGGTGTTGGCGATTCGAAACGAGGATGAGTCAAGTGGAGGACGTCAGATGATGCTCCGCTGCACGGAGCGGACCACATGGCAACGCGCATCAACGCGATCATGGAGGAATGGATATGACAAGAGCGGCGAACACGTATCAACTGACCCAGCCCCCAATCGCGGAGGCAGCGATGCTTATTCGCTCGCCTGTCGCCGAAGTATTCGCGGCCTTTATTGATCCCGCGATCACGTCCAGGTTCTGGTTTACCGGGAGCAGCGGCAAACTGGAACTCGGTACGAACATTCAATGGGATTGGGAGATGTATCACGTTTCCGTCCAGGTCAGCGTCAGGGCGATTGAACAAAATCGGCGGATCCTCATTGAGTGGTCGGCATATGGCACGCCCACAACCGTGGAGTGGTTGTTTACCGATCGAGGTGATCAGACGACGTTCGTTCGTGTGACGAACGCCGGTTTCAGCGGCGATGGGGATGCGATCGTCACGCAAGCGCTCGATTCAACGGGAGGATTCACGCTCGTGCTTGCGGGACTCAAGGCGCTTCTTGAGCACAATGTCAGCTTGAATCTCGTACCGGATCGGTTTCCTGAAGAACGTGAAGAACGCTAATGCCAGACCCCTACCATAGTAGAGAAGACAGGCACACGGCAGCGCTCAGAGCCGGAGGGTCGCGCCCTGTGTACGGAGCCAGACGCGATGTACGCCATAGTCCGCGCAGTAGCGCGCGACGATGCGCCAGAAGCGCGTCGAGTGGTTCATCTCGACGCGGTGCGCCAGTTCATGGACGACGACATAATCGAGCACGGCGGATGGCGCGAGGACGAGCCGCCAGTTGAAATTGAGATTGCCCACCCGCGAGCAACTACCCCAACGCGTTCGCTGATCCCGGATCGCGACGCGACCGTATGCCAGCCCCATTTCCGCCGCGCGCGATGCAACCTGTGTGGCGATGGCGAATCGTGCCGCCTCACGCAGCCATGCTTCCAGTGCGGGCCGGGCCGTCGCTTCTGTCGCCACGGCAATCGCGAATGTTTGCCCATCGTGCGCGACCGTCGCGCGTTTCCCTGGCACAATCGCCACGCGGACGGCGTGCGGCGTGCCGAGGAACGTGATCTGCTCCGGTAATGGTGCGTCAGCAGTGGGGACAGCGGGCAGCGCGGCGAAACGGTCGAGATGCTTCAAAATCCAATCCTGTCGCCGCAGAATGAAGTGCAGGAGGTGAGAGCGGTCATATCCCATTGGCGTGACGACGCGCAGCCCCGTACCCGCCGCGACGATCAGCCGGGGCTGCCGCGCGCGCTGGCACGCACTCTCACCGAACTGCGCATGGCTGGTGCCACGGCGGTCGCCGGTGATTCGGAGCTCGACGCCGCCTTGCACGTGCTCGACGATGAGCTAAC
>JAICJW010000573.1 GCA_025928215.1 Chloroflexia bacterium
CCCATGGGACAGCACGGAGGGGTTCGCCTATCGCGTCATCGCGGAGGACAAACGGCACATCCATATTCAGGACGATTACGCGGAGTATCTTCAGCGTCACGGCCACAAGAAGTATCACGGCAACGAGCACGCGGGATACCACGAAAACAAGGGGGCAATCGTCAGCAAGGTTCCCGCGGAGCATCAGGTAGATACGTGGGTCGCCAATCAGGCATGCGCGTTTATCGAGCAGCACCCAGCGGAGACGCCCTTCGCGATGATGGTCGGCTTTCCCGGCCCCCACTGCCCCTATGACCCGCCGCCGGAACTGGCGGGTATGTTCGACGCTGCCGCGATGCCTCCCAGCATCCCCGCAACCGCCGACAGCGCGGCCTTCAATGAATCGTTCATCGCCGCCAATCTCGGCGACTGGAATCAGGTGGATTACCGCGACTTCACCGAAGCCCAGAAACGAAAAATCCGCGCCTACTATGCGGCGCTGGTGCATCAGATTGACGAGGGGATCGGCCGTATCCTCGCGTCACTGCGCGCGACGGGCCGCGCGGAGAATACGGTAGTCATCTTCGGCTCGGACCACGGTGATTACCTCGGTGATTACGGGTTCGTCGGCAAGGGGACATTCTACGAGTCGAGCATCCACGTGCCACTGATCGTCCATGATCCGCGTGCGCCCCACACCCGCGTGGTGGCGGAGACCGTCTCGTTTCTCGACGTCTTCGCGGCGATCCTCCATGCCGCCGATCTCCCGCTGCCGCCGGACAGCGACGCCCAACCACTGCCGGGATTCGCCCCGGAGAGAGATGAACGCCGCAGGGAGGTGATCGGCGTGCTGGCGGCGGGGATGTTCATCACGGACGACCGCTGGAAATTGGCGCGCTACGAAAATGGCGTCGTGACGCTCTTCGACCTGCGGAATGACCCGCACGAGCAGCGCAACCTCGCCGCCGATCCCGCATACCGCGAAACCCTGGCACGCCTCGACCGCGTGCTGCATGCCTCGCTGCTGCAATCGCTCGTCGCGGCGAACCGGGACAAGATCATCCACAGCACCGAGACGGCGACGCCGATGTTCGGTGTACGGGGATGGTCACGCCCCTACCCGTATCAGCATGACCCGTGGCCGTGATGCAGAGGCTATGTCGGCTCGATCATCACCTCGTCCACGTAGCACCAGAGCCAGTCCTCGCCCGGCTGGAAGGATTGCATGATCGGGTGCCCGGTTTCGTGGAAATGCTTCGTTGCGTGCTTGTTTTTGGATGAATCGCAGCAGCCAACATGCCCACAGATGCGGCAGATGCGCAGATGAACCCACGTATCGCCCGTCTTCAGGCATTCCTCGCAGCCGTTCGCGCTCGGCGTGACATCACGGATTTGATCGAGATGGGTGCAAGTGGTTGACATGCATTGCTCCTCTCATGCGGAGATCGCGGCGCCGCCATCGCGGCGCGGATCGGACGCGCCGACCCAGTCGCCGCCCTCCGCGACGATCAGTTGAATCCGGCCCTGCAACGAATCGTAGGCGAAGGGCCGGGGTTTGAGGCGATGGCCGCGCGCTTCGAGGGCGCGCCCTGTCGCGGCGGGCAGGCGCGTTTCAGTCAGCACCGGGCCGCCTTCGCAGTGGATACGCGGCGCCGAGACCGCTTCGAGCGGCGTCATGCCGAAATCGAGGCGATTGACGATCACCTGCGCGATCGCGTTGACGATGGCGTTCGAGCCGGGGCTGCCGAGGATCATTTCCGGCCGCCCGCCACGCGAGACGATCGTCGGTGCCATCGGCGTGATGCGCGGCTTCCCCGGCGCGATGGAGCGCGGTTTGCCGGGGAGGGGGTCGAAGGTAGACATGCCGTTGTTGTACTGGAAGCCGAGGCCGGGCGTCACGACGCCGGACCCCATCGAGAGCGTATGGGTGAGGGCAACGGCGTTCCCCTCCCGATCCGCCACCGAGAGGTGCGTCGTGCCGGGTAC
>JAICJW010000514.1 GCA_025928215.1 Chloroflexia bacterium
CGCGATCTCGTGGACGCCGCGGGGCTGAAGACGGACGAGAAGACGCACGGTGTCACGGTGAACGAGTATCTGCAAACGAGCGACCCGGACATCTATGCGGCGGGTGATATCGCTGCGTTCCCCGATCCTGTCTTCGGCACGCGGCGCGTCGAACACTGGGATACGGCGCTCTCGCAGGGCCAGACAGCGGGCGCGAACATGGCGGGCGCGCATGAGCCGTATGACCATGTGCAGTACTTCTTCTCGGATCTCTTCGACCTCGGCATCGAAGTGCTCGGCAACCCGCAGCCGGACGCGCACATCATCATCCGCGGCACGATGGAGGATCGCACCTTCGCCGCCTTGTATCTGGACGGCTCGCGCGATGTCGTGATCGGCGCGCTGGCGGTCAACCGTCCGCCGGAGGAACTCGATCAGTACCGCGTCCTCATCCGGCAGCAGGCGCCGCTCCGTGGCTTCCTGCGCGAGGCGGAGCAAAACCCGGACGAAGACCTGACGGGCCTCGTCCCCGACCTCGACGCCGCGAGCGATATGATGGAGACGACGCAGGAAACGACATAGATGGATTCCCCTCTCCCGCCGCAGCGGGAGAGGGGTTAGGGGAGGGGGAGATTCGCCATTCCCGTTGATAACGCCATCTACGATACCGAGCCGTGGTGGGACGAAACGCGAATTCTTTCCACCCTCTCCGCCCTCACACCCGTTCGGTTCGACTACATGCGCGATGTGCTTGTCAACAGGCTGCGAATCAAGCCGCAGCGCATGCGAACGCTCGATATTGGCTGCGGTGGCGGCTTTCTCGCCGAGGAATTCGCCAAACTCGGCGGTGACGTGACGGGCATTGACCCGTCCACGCCGAGCATCGCGCAGGCGGCAGCGCACGCGGAGGAAGCCGGGCTGGCGATCACCTATCGCGTCGCGTCCGGCGAGGCAATTCCCTTCGCGGACGCGATCTTCGACCTCATCTATTGCTGCGACGTACTGGAACATGTGGACGATCTCGACAAGGTAATTGCAGAGACGGCGCGCGTGCTCAAACCGGGCGGCGTCTATCTCTTCGACACGATCAACCGGACCTGGCTCAGCAAACTGGTCGTCATCAAACTCCTTCAGGAATGGAAAGCGACGCGCCTGGTGGGGACGAACCTTCACGATTGGGCGATGTTCATTACACCGAACGAACTGCGTGTTGTGATGGCGAAGCACGGATTGCAGAGCCGGGAATTCGTCGGCATCAACCCATAGGGCAACCCGCTTCGCGCCCTGCTGGCATTTCGCCAACTGAAGCGCGGCAAAGGTTCGTACGCGCGAATCGCCGAGCAGATACCGATGGCGATTGGCAAACGGACGCCGATTCAGTACGCGGGCTACGCGATCAAATCCCCCTAATTGGCGGTTGTCTCTATCTGTGGCAACGCATACGATAGATTCGCTACAACGCCGATTTCGCATCGCGCAAGGGAGGATATATACCGATGACGAGCACCGCACCAACCGCGACAGCGGAGAGCGCCGACTTTCCCTGGCAGATTCCGACCCTTCACGATGTCTATGTCGCCCGCGCGACGATTGCGCCCTATTTCACACCGACGCCGCTGATCGAGCCGTGGCTGCTGAAGGAAGAACTTGGCTGCACCGTCTATGTGAAGTGCGAGAGCCTGACGCCGATTGGCGCATTCAAACTGCGCGGCGGCATCAATCTGCTCGCCCAGATGCCCGACGACGAGCGGGGGCGCGGCATCGTCACGGCGAGCACGGGCAACCACGGCCAGTCCATCGCCTATGCGTCGCGGCTCTTCGGCGCGCGGGCGATCATCTACGGGCCGGAGGCCGCGAACCCGGATAAGGTGCGCTCGATGCGCGCCCTGGGCGCGGAGGTCGTGCTCTACGGCAAGGACATCGGCGAATTCCTCGGCGAGGCCGAGCGGCGCGCGACGGCGGAAGGGATGCGTTTCGTCCACCCCGCGAACGAACCGCTCCTGATCGCCGGGGTCGCGACGTATACACTGGAAATCCTCGAAGCGGTGCCCGATCTCGATGTGCTGATCGTCCCGCTCGGCGGCGGCAGCGGCGTGTCGGGCGCGTCGGTCGTCGCGAAGGCAATCAACCCGAACATTCGCGTGATCGGCGTGCAGGCGGCGGGCGCACCGGCCGTCTACGAATCATGGCGCGCGGGGCGGATGCTCTCCTTCGACGCGCAGCAGACTTTCGCGGAGGGTCTCGCCACGCGCGAGGCGTTCGCGCTCCCCTTTGCGATGCGCGCCGGTGTGGACGATGTCATCCTCGTCTCCGAGGAGGAAATGCGCCAGGCGATTCTGCTCCTCCTGCGGTCAGGGCGGCTGCTCGCTGAAGGAGCGGGCGCGGCGGCGACGGCGGCGGCGGTCAAACTGCGCGAGGAACTGGCGGGAAAGAAGGTCGCCGTCATCCTCTCCGGCGGCAACCTTACCCTCGATACCCTCCGGCACGCCCTCACCGACCCGGAGCCGTGGGACTGAAAACGATTGAACCGCAGAGGACGCAGAGCGCGCGGAGAAAAGATTAAAACGACGAAGACACGAAGAGCACGAAGATAGGAAGACAAG
>JAICJW010000412.1 GCA_025928215.1 Chloroflexia bacterium
CCGCCACCACCGGCTCAATGATTCCGCAAAACGCTGTAGCAGACGATCAGACGAACAACGGAACGCCCTGGGGAATTCTCCGGGGCGTTTTTGCATACCCCACACCTTCGATGGGCGGCACCGGAAACATTCCTGGTGCCAGCGAACCTGGGGCATATGAGCGCGGGGGCTACGGCGCGCCCTGTCGCGTCGTCGTATCCACGCACTGCGCCCAATGGCCGGTGAGGAGGAATTGTAGATCGCCCTCGAAGCGGGCGATCTGCGCTTCAACGGTTGATTCGAGCGCAGGCGTGGTCGGGACGGCGACGGCGAGAATGTAGCGGACGGCGCTGCTCGGCGTCGCGACGATCAGCGCGTCGAGCCGGACACCGGGGCGATCCGCGGACGCGGGATAGATGCCGCCGATGCGCTGGACGGTCAGGCCGCAGGCAACGGCATCCGAGGGGTGCCACGGGTTGTGCGTACCCCGCTCGCCGAGGAGCGCGAGCGCGTCTGTCGCGCCATCGAGCGTGGCTTGATCGCTCTGGGTGAGCAGCAGCATCTGGGCAAGGGCGGCGCTCGTCGTCGTGCTGAGGGTACCGTTCGCATACGCTTGGGTGTCCAACAAGCCGTGGCGGAGCGTCATGCCATGCACGCCGAGCGTAGCGAGGTAGTCATCCACGACCGCCGCGCCTGCCAGCACATGCTCCCGGTTCGTGTCCTGCCCGCCGCCAAGCCTGCCGAGCATCAGGTTCGCGGCGACATTGTCGCTCTCGGTAATCATCAGTTGGGCGATCTCGCGCACGGGATGCGTGCTGCCCGGCGCATTTTGCAGCACGCCCGTGCCGCCGACGATGTCCGCTTGTCGCACGGTGATCGGCGTCTCCCATGTCACGCCCACCTCGCCGGTGCGGATGCGATGCGCGAGCGTGAGGTAGATTGGCAGTTTGACCGTACTCGCCGGATAGACATCCCGCGCATCATCGAGGTGGACGCTCTCGCCGCCGAGGACGAGCACCGTGACGCTGTTCGTCTCCGGCACGTCGCGGGTACGGATCGCCTGCACATCGCGCGAAAGCGTGCTGCCCGGTGTGGCAACGGAGATCGTCGGGGTTAGCACCGGTGGCGTGAGGGTTTGCATCGGTGGTGTTGGGCGGATAAGCAGTGGCGTGGCGGTCGGTTCCGGTGTCGCGGGGAGGGTTGTGGCGGTCGCGGGCGGGGCGGTCGCGGCGGCAATGACCGGGATAGGCGTTGCCGTTACGATAGGGAGTGTCTGGGGTGTCGCGGTTGCGGGGAACGACGCGCGCGGGGCCGGTGTCCCTGCCGGTGCCGTCCGCGATCCCGTACGCAGCCCCGTGAAGACGATCACCGTCGCGACGATGAGCGCGAGCGCGAGGCTGCCGACCAGCGTGTATCGCCGCATCCGTTTCAGGCCGTCGCGATCGGGAAGACATTCCGCGACAGGTCGCCCGCCTTGACGCCGATCTCATTGTTCGGCGTGGTGGACTGATTCATGAAGACGAGGACATACACGCCCTTGCCGGTCGGGTAGAAGATACCGGCATCATGCAGCACGCCCGGCGCGCCATTGGCGGGCGGGATCTGCCCGGTCATATGGACGATCTGTGGGCGCGGCGAGAGGCCGCCACCGAGGAAATCCCACTCCGGTTTGTTCTGCTGGGCGATGGCGTTCACGAGCGCGGTCGAGACGGTGGTATTGTAGATGCGCCCACGCGCCAGTTGTGTGAGGAAGGCGGCGATGTCGCTCGCGCTCGTCTCATTTTCGAGCCCTGCCTTCCGCGCGGCATCGTCCGCGAGATGACGGCGTAGGGCAGTGTGGGGGAGGCCGAGCGTTTTGATCGTCCCGTTGATCGTATCCATGCCGATGCGGTTGATGAGCAAGTTCGCGGCGATGTTGTCGCTCTCGGACGCGATCAGGTCAATGCATTCCTTGATCGTCGTCGTGCCACCTTGCCGGTTCTGAAGGACGCCCGTGCCGCCGACGATGTCTTCCGGCCGGATTGAAAGCGTGTCGGTCAGTTTAAGTTTATTCTGATCCACTTGATGCAGCGCTTCGGTCATGATGAAGAGGTCAATCAGCGCGGCGGCGGGGTAGACATGGTCCGGGTCCACGGATGCGCTCGTATTCGATTGCATGTCCGTGTAATAGACGCTGCTCCCGACCGGGAGATTCGTGAGGACGCGCTGCACCTGCACCCCCTTATTCGGGCCGACGGCGGTCGGTTGCAGGATCACTGGCGTCGTCGCGGTCGGCAGCGGCGGCGGTGTCGGGCTTGGTGGGGCGGCGGTCGGCGCGACGGTCGCGGTCGCGGCGAGATGGGCCGCTGTCGGCGGGGCAGTCGTCGTGGTCGGTTGCGCCGATGGTAGCACCCCCGCACCCGTCGTCTGCCCGGCTGCCGGTGTCCCCCCAGCCACGGCGGGCGAACTGGTAGCGACCGCGCCCGTGCCACCACTTCCGATATCACGCAAGAGGAAGATTGCCCCACCGGCGACGCCCGCGGCGGCCAGCCCACCGACGCCCGTCAGGAGGGCGCGGCGGCTCATCCGCGCGGGGGGCGGGGGCGACTGGTATACCGGCTGTGGCGGGGTGGCAAACGTCGGCGGTGGGGCGACCGGCCCAGTCGGTGGCGCGGCAAGCACATACGCTGAGGAATCGGCGAGGGCGGTGGGTATGCCGGGTGGCCCGGCGGGAGGAGGCGTGCGATACGGCGTCTCGGCTTCCATGGCGAGGGTACGCTCAATCGCCGCGATTGCCGCCCCGACATCGCGCATCGAAGGATAGCGGTCGTCCGGGTCAAGGGCGACCATCCGCTCGATCAGCGCGGCGACCGGTGGCGGTTGTTCGGCGATCAACGCCGCCGCCTCCTGCTTGCGGAGCCGCTTGTACGTTTTGCCGGTGAGCATCTCGAAGAGGACGAGGCCGAGGCTGTATTGATCGGCGGCGGGGGTGACGTACCCCGTCGTGCCCGCCTGCTCCGGGCTCATGTAGAGCGGCGTGCCGGGATGGCCGACCGTCGTCTGCGTGCGGCCGGAGATGTCGTCAATCTGCGCGATGCCGAAATCGCCCACCTGCACCCGCCCATCGGCAGCGATGAAGAGGTTGGCGGGCTTGATGTCGCGGTGGACGAGACCCGCGTCGTGCGCCGACTGGAGGCCATAGGCCGCCTCCGCCGTGATCCGCAGGGCGTCATCCAGCGGCACCGGCCCCTGCGCGATCCGCCCGACGAGCGTGCCGCCCGCAACGTATTCGAGGATCAGGTAGAGCGTCTTGTCCGCATCGCTGACGAAATCATGAACGGTGACGAGGTTCGGATGGCTGCCCATACGCGAGCCTGCCTCCGCCTCGCGCGTGAATCGCTCTTCGAGGCGGCGGAACTGGTCGGGATCGGCGGAGTAGAGCGCGCGGCGGAGCGACTTGATGGCGACGCGGCGCTTGAGGCGCGTATCGAAGGCCATCATGACCGTGCCGAGGCCACCCTCGCCGAGCAACCCGTCTATTCGATAGCGGTCGAGCAAAAGGGCCGAAGTTTCCGCCGCGTCCGTGCCGCCGGTCATCTCTCTCCTTCATCCTGTTGTATGGTGCCGTCCGCACGTACTATAGCGGCGCGGGGCATGGGCTGGCAAGCGAAAAACCGACCGTACCGAAAGAGAAAAACGGGCTCAGGATGTCGGCGGTTCCGCATCTGTCGCGTTGAAGGCGGCGAGGTAGCGGCTGGGCAGATCGTGGCAGAGAACACGAGCGAGGAATTGCGAGGCGGCGGCGACCTTCGCGATATC
>JAICJW010000216.1 GCA_025928215.1 Chloroflexia bacterium
AAGCCGCGACGACGCAGGAGGACTCTCCGCGCCGCCATCTCCTGGAGCACGAAGCCCCAAGCACGCTGATCGGTCTCCGGGTCGAGATCGAGGAAGGCCATGCCGGCCATCGGGGCATATCCTTGCGTGACGAAAGGTATCTCTGCCGCGCGCGCCGCCTGCTCAAGGCCATCGCGCAGCGCTTGCCCTCGCTGCCACAGGAGCTCGATCACCGGCTCATCGCGGTAGATTTGCATCGTGGCGACAGCGGCAGCCAGCGAGAGCGCCTCACCGCCATACGTGAGCGAAATCAACGCATCCTCAAATGCCTCCATGACATCGGCCCGCCCGACGACCGCAGCGAGCGGCATCCCGTTCGCCATTCCCTTCGCGAAGCACGCCATATCAGGTGTGACGCCGAAGTATTCCTGGGCGCCGCCGTTCGCCATCCGGAAGCCGGTGACGATCTCATCCATGAGGAAGAGCGCGCCGTTCGCGTGGGCCATCTCGCGAGCAGCGGCGAGAAAACCGGCGGCGGGGGGTGTGACAGCAATATCGAGGAAGACCGCCGCGACGTTGCCCGCGTGTTCCGCGAGTTTACGCTCCAGCGAGACGAGGTCATTGAAAGCGAAGGAGTCCACCGTCCCGGCAAGCTCCTTTGGGATCCCGCCGTCGTTGCGCTGGACGCTCCAGATGTCCGGCCAGCCGCGGTAGCCGCAATTGAGGATCACGGTGCGGCCCGTGTGTCTACGAGCGACACGGGCCGCGGCGGCGGTCGCCTCGCCGCCGCCCTTGAAGAAGCGCACCTGTTCCGCGCATGGCACCAATTCAGCGAGGAGCCGGGCCGCCTCGACTTCAAGCGGCGAGAGCAGGCCGTAGATGATGCCGCGATCGAGTTGCTCGCGGATCGCGGCATCCACCCCTTGGTAGCCATAGCCGAGACTGATCGGGCCAAGCGCCGAGACGAGGTCAAGAAACTCGTTCCCATCAACGTCGGTGATGCGACTGCCCCGCGCGGCGCGGGCATAGATGGGGTAAGCACCGAGCGCGAAGGCGGAGGGCCGCTTGCTGTTCGTTTGGGACGCGCCGGGAATGCGTGTGCGCGCCTCCTCATAGAGTCGGAGGGACGCGTCCAATTTCAGAGGCGCTACCGTCACTTCTCCCCCTTGTGGTGCATCCATGTTAGCCGCCATCTCTATGCGAGGGTACGCAACCGCTCGACAAATACATCGTCATTGAGCATCGGATAGGCACGGTAAACGCGGTCGATCTCTGCCATCTGGCCGGGCGATAGATCCTCATCGGGGTCAAGGCACCACCGCCCGGCCAGCAGTCCCTGCCGCCGTAAAACCTCGTGGATACCGGCGATGCTACCCCGGAACGCGTGCGCGACATCGAAGAAAGCGGCGTTGGCATCGGTGATCGAGGCACCGAGTGTTAGGAGCGCGCGCACGCTCAGTCTCTCCTCGCAGCGGGCGCGCCGTATATCCTCCAAGAGCGCCACCGCCCGCTCGGTCCACACGGCCCAGTGGCCGAGCAACCCGCCGACGATCGCCTTCTCGATCCATCGTCCGTCAACCTGAAATCGATAGGAGGTGAGCAGGTCCGCAACGATATTGTCGTCATTCCCGCTATACAGTGCGATGTCATCGCGCCGTGATGACTCGCATACCGCCCGGACAACATCGAGCGTTTGGTAGCGATTGAAGGGCGCGATTTTGATTGCCATCACGCCCGGTAGCTCCGCGCACCGACGCCAGAAGGCATAACTGAGCGGCCTGCCGCCGACGGTGGGTTGCAGATAAAAGCCGAAGACCGGGATGATGGCGGCGATCCGCGCGATATGCGCGATCAGAGCCTCATCCGTCCACGTACTAAGCCCCCCTAGGCTGACGAGTCCGAGATCGTAGCCGAGCGTTGCGGCGATTCCCGCCTCGGCGACGGCCTGTTCGGTCAGGCCGCAGATGCCAGCGACCTTAATGATGGGCCGACCGACTGCGGCGGTGCGGATCGTTTCCGCTGCGAGACGTAGGACCGGCTCGTACAAGCCCGCCCTGCGAATCGCGAACTGCGTGGTATGCACGCCAACTGCGACGCCGCCCGCTCCCGCGGCGAGATAGTAGCGTGTCAGCCCGCGCTGGCGTTCCAGATCGAGCGTTCGATCAGCCGTCAGCGCGAGCGGATGAGCCGGGATGACAACGCCTTGAAGCAGCGCCTGGTGAATCATCGGGTTAAGGACAGCGGTCGTGGGCATCTAGAACCGCCCCTCCCGCTCCTGGAAGTGCGTCGGTTTCGCGAGGTTGGGGCCACCCTGCCGAATCCAGTGCGCGGTCCACTCAATCATCTGCTGGATTGTGACCCGTGGATACCCGAAGAGCCGAAATGCACGCCCAGCGTTGCTGAGTAGCGCCGTTGGTGCTTCCTCTCCCTCGAATTGTGGCGTGGTACCGAAAGCGGACGCAAAAAGCTCCGCGACGGAGCGTACCGAGATCGTTTCAGGGCCGGTGACGTTCAGGATAGATGGCGGGGAGGCGCAAATAGTCAGGGCACGGAGCGCGAAGGCGTTTGCGTCGCCTTGCCAAATGACGTTCGCGTTGCCCATCGCCAGCGAGACGGGTCGCCCCTCGTACACGGCCCTGCCAATGTCGTATACCACACCATAGCGGAGATCGATTGCGTAGTTGAGACGCAAGAGCGTCATGGGTGTCCCGAAGCGACGCGAATAATACTCGAAGATGCGCTCTCGCCCCAGACACGATTGGGCATATTCCCCGGTAGGACCCGTCGGGTGCTCCTCTGTCGCCCCGCCGCGTGTGACGGGCGTGAGCGGATAGACGTTGCCCGTGCTGAACACGACAATGCGCGATCGCGGATAGCGTTCGGCGATGCGCCCCGGCACGTATGTATTTGTCGCCCATGTCTCGTATTCGCGGCCCGTCGTACCGAATTTCATGCCGAGCATGTAGATCACGTTCGCCGCGTCGGGTAACGCCGCGAGATCGTCGGGGTTCAGCAGATCGGCGGCGATCGTTTCGATGTCTTCCTGTTCGAGCGCTTGCCGGGACTCCGGTGATGAGAAACGTGAGACGGCGCGAACTCGCTTGTTGCTACCGGCTTCGGCAATCGCGCGCTGTGCGAGCCTGGCCAGGCTGGGGCCCATTTTGCCGCTGCCCCCGATGATCAGGAGGTCGCCATCGAGTCCGGCGAGCGCTTCCACGACTTCGGGCGACGGCGTCGAGAGTATATCTTCCAATTGCTGCACGTTTTCGATCATATACGCCCCTGTTGCATGGTTACCGAATCCCGGTGGTATGCGTCACGATTTCAGTCCGGTCGTGGCGATGCTTTGGATGAGATAGCGCTGGAAGAGGAGGAAGATTAACAGATTCGGTATGAAGCTGATCGCCGCCGCCGCCATAATCGTGCTCACTGCGGGGGTGAGCGATTGCAGTGTGGCGAGGCCGACGGTGAGCGTGCGGGTGGAATCGCTCTGTGAGACGATGAGCGGCCAGAGAAAATCGTTCCAGTGCCACAGGAAGACGAAGATCGCCAGTGTCGCGAGGATCGGTTTGCTCAGCGGTAGGATGATTTGCGCGTAGATGCGGAACTCGGAGGCGCCGTCGAGTTTCGCCGCCTCGATCAGTTCGTCCGGGATGCCCATGATGAACTGCCGTAGGAGAAAGACCGCCTGCGCGTTCGCGAGGGTCGGCACAATCAGGCCCCAAAGTGTATCGACACCGTTTAATTTCGCGATCAGGATGAAAAGCGGGATGATCGTCGCCTGGGTCGGCACCATCAGCATGGCGATGAACGACCAGAAGATTGCCTCCCGCCCCCAGAACTTCTTCTTCGCGAACGCGTACCCCGCCATCGAGGCGAGGAAGAGGACAATCACAACGGAGACGAGCGCGTAGACAAGCGAGTTCGCGATCCAGCGCACCATCGTCGCACCGGCGAAAACCTGGCGGAAATTTTCCAACGTGAAGGATGTGGAGAAGAAGATGCGGCGGAGCGTGACGATTCCCGCCGGGCGGAGCGCGAGCAGGATCATCGCGACGAACGGGACCGCCGTCACTACGGCGATCAGCGCGAGCGGCAGATAGAGTCCATTGCGCAGGCGGCGGACAATCGGGCGCGAATGACGCTCGCCGATGGCTATCGATGCTGTGCGTGTAGTGGAATCCACGCTCATTGCTCACTCCTTCCGACGACATAGCGCTGAACGAGTGCGATGCAGAGGATAATCCCGAAGAGGACGACGCCAATCGTGCTGGCGTATCCGAAGTCGAAGAATTTGAATCCCTCGTCGTAGAGCATGAAAACGAGCGCATAACTGGCGCGAACCGGGCCGCCGCCCGTCATCACGTAGATCGCGTCGAAGACCTGGAACGAGCTGATCGTCTCGATGACGAGGACGAAGAAGATGACGGGCTTGAGGAGCGGCAGGGTGATACGGATAAAGCGCTGCCATGCCGTTGCGCCATCAATCTGCGCCGCCTCCTGATAGACCTCGGGGATGGCGCGCAGGCCCGCGAGGAAGATCATCATCGAGTAACCGAGCCCTTTCCACGTCGTCATCATCGCGAGCGAGACGAGTACGAGCGTCTGCCCCTCCAACCACGCTTTCGGCGAGCCGCCAATGGCGGTGATGACGCTGTTCAGGAGGCCGCCATCCGTCTTGTATATCCATTTCCAGATCAATCCGACCATCACGAGGCTCGTGATATACGGGAGGAAATAGAGTGCGCGGAAGAAGCTCATACCGCGCAGCTTCTGGCTGACGAGCAGCGCGACCGCGAGGGCCAAGACGGTGATCATCGGCACGGCGATCACCGTGAACAATGCCGTGACGCGCAGACTCTGCCAAAAGAGTTGGTCATGGGCGAGGCGATCGTAGTTCGCGAATCCGATATAGCTGGAGTTGCCGCGCAGGCGATATTTGTACAGGCTCAGAACGAAACTGGCGGCGGCCGGGCCGAGTCGAAAGATAAGAAAGAAGATGGCTACCGGCAGGACGAATGCCAGGCCGACGCGTGTCTCGCGCGTGCGTTGCCACCACGAGGAATGTTGCGCGGCGGCATTCCTCCCGTCTCTTGCTTCTGTCGCCCTGCCATGTCGTGCTATCGCCATCCTCTAACCCTGTTTGATAAGAGAGTCGACTGCTTTTGCCGCGTCACTCAGTGCTTGCTGCGGACTCTTCTTACCGAGGAAGGCGGCTTGAACCTCCGGCGCGAGCGTGCTGATCACTTGCCGCGCCTTCGGATGTACTTCGCCACCGCGCATCATCGGTAAATACTTCTCAAGTTCTCCGAGAATGGGATCGTTCGCATACAGACTGCCAACCGACTTCTTTGGCGCGAAATACCCGCCCGGCACAAGGATACGCTTCATTACCTCGGGGCTTGTCATGTAGGTGATCCATGTCGCGCTCGCGTCCTTGTTTTTAGAGTCACTGAACAATGAGAATCCTGCAACGGACCCCGAACTAATTTGTATCTTGCGCTTGAGCGGCGGACCCACCTTGAGGATGCCTGGGCCCCACTCCTTGCTCAGACGGTTCGCCCAATCGTTGCCGATCGTCAATCCGACGGCAGCCTTTGACAGGTCGAGGGGAGTTTGCCCTGTTGCGGGTGTGCTAATAGCGCCGGATTTGTCCGTGTATCCATTCTGGAATAACTGAGTGACGAACGTTAGGGCATCAAGCCCTTCCGGACTATCGAATGCTGCCGCTGAGCCGTCGTTATTGAAGATTTGTCCGCCTGCTTGCCACAGGAAGGGATAAAAGGACCCATTCAGGCTCTCGTCCAGAGCGCCGGGATAATACGTGACAAACAGCCCTTTGTCCTTGAACTTCGGGGCAACCTGCGCGAGTTCATCCCACGTTGTCGGGTAGGTGTTGATGCCAATGTCATTGAAGAGTTTGGTGTTATAGACATTGGGCTGTGATTCAAGAAGGATGGGCGCTGAGTAGATACTACCTTTGTAACTGAGTGTCTTGAGAGGATTGGGTAGATAGTCGTTCTTCTCGGTGCTGGAGAGAATATCATCGAGCGGAACGAGCGCCTTATTTTCCACATGCTGAGGGACCTGATCGTCATTGAGATATGCGACATCAGGTCCTTTCCCGGCAGAGAGCGCAGTCTTCAACTTGTCATCACGGTTTGCCCAAGGTAGCACTTGGACATCTACGCTGACCCCCGGATTCTTCGCCATAAAATCCTTGGAGATGTCGGCCCAGAGATTTTCATTTACTCCTGCCACACCTTCCAGAAGGGGATATACCCACATCGTAACCGAACCTGAAACCTTACGACCGTTAGCGGACGCAGTTGTCGGCGCCGGAGCTACGGTGCTTGGTATGCCACCTGTGGCGGTGCTGGTACTCTTGGCAGTGGTCGCAGTCGGCGCCGATGTATCGCTTCCGCAAGCAGCCAGTACTGCGTTGCCTGCGAGTGCCGCCGCTCCGAGGAGGAAGGTGCGCCTCTTCATCGCCCCTCGTTGGCTCATCATGTCACTCCCTCAACTTGCTGCGATTCAACCCGCTATTCTTTGTGCTACGTACTTATGGTTTTACCCCTGCTTGATGAGAGCGTTGACCGCCTTCTCGCCATCGCTGAGGGCCTGTTGCGGGCTCTTCTTGCCAAGGAAGGCGGCCTGAATCTCCGGCGCGAGGGTGCTGATTACTTGCCGCGCCTTCGGGTGCAGTTGGCCACCACGCATCATCGGAAGGATCTTCTCAAACTCGCCGAGGACTGGGTCACTGCCGTAGAGCGCGCCAATAGACTTCTTCGTCGGGAAGTAACTGCCTGGCTGAATAATTTGCTTGGCGACCGTCGGGCTCGTCATGTATTTGATCCACGCGACGCTCGCGTCCTTCGACTTCTGGCTGGAGAAGAGGCCGAAGCCCGCAACGGTGCCGTAACTGATCTGTTTCTTGTTCTTAAGGGGCGCACCGATCTTGAGCACACCCGGTCCCCATTCCTTCGCCAGCAATTGTGCACCCGAGTTATCGATCGTTAACCCGGTGGCGGCCTTGGCGAGGTCGAGGCCAGACTGACCCTGCGCCGGGCGGGTAATCGCCTCGTTCTTGTCTGTAAATCCCTCGCTAAACAGCTTCGTCACAAAGGTGAGAGCCTCAAGGCCTTGAGCGCTGTTGAAGGCAGCTGTCCCGTCGTCGTTGAGGACCTTGCCGTCTGCCTGCCAGAGATGGGGGTAGTATGAGAGGTTGAGGGACTGGTCCAGCGCCCCCGTATAGGAAGTCGCGAAGAGGCCCTTCTCCTTGAATTTGGGCGCCACCTGGAGCAGTTCATCCCAGGTGGTTGGGTACGTATCGACGCCCGCGTCCTTGAAAAGTTTGGTGTTGTACACGATGGTCGTACTCGTGAGCAGAATCGGAGCAGTATAGAGCTTACCTTTGTAGGTTGCGGACGTCAGCGCATTTTGCAGGTAGTCATTCCGCTCCTCGGCGGAGAGGTAATCGTCCAAGGACGTCATCGTGCCTGCTTCGACGTGCTGCGCGATCTGATCCTCATTGATATAGCAGACATCAGGGCCTTTGTTCCCCGCGAGGGCGGTCGTGAGTTTGTCGTCGCGGTTCGACCACGGAAGGACCTGAACATCCACCTTCACGCCAGGGTTCTGGGTTGTGAATTCCTTGACAATGCCATTCCA
>JAICJW010000520.1 GCA_025928215.1 Chloroflexia bacterium
ACGTCCGCTTCCGCGTCCTGACCGAACGCCGCCGCGAGTACGTGGATGCCGCGACCGCCATCGGCGTCCATCCGCTGCGGATCATCTTCCGGCACATCCTGCCGAAGATCAGTTCGATCATCCTCGTTCTCGCCGGGACGGGGATCTTTGGCGTCATCCTCGCCGAAGCAGGGATCAGTTACCTCGGCTTTGGCGTGCAGATTCCGACCGCCAGTTGGGGCAACATGCTCTCGAAGTCGTTCGACTACTTCGATCAGGCGCCCTGGCTCGTCGTCGCGCCCGGCGTGATGGTCGTGCTCACCGTCACCTGCCTCTACCAACTGACCGACGGCCTGCGCGACGCGCTCGATCCGCGCCTGAAAGCGTAGGGAGGAGTTCGGAGTTCGAAGAGAGGTTCCGATCCCACTTCGAACTTCAAACTCCGAACATCTCTCCTCCAAAATTGACGCCGCACGCCGCGAATGCTACGATTTGCCATTGTGAAAAGCACATTCCGAGGATCATCTGCATGCGGGTACGGGATCAGCAACGCGCATCTATCAGGCGGTGGGTAGGTGGGCGGTGGGCTATAGTACAGAGATGATGTCGGCGCGAACGTTCTGACGAGGAGGAATGCATACCGTGGACGAGCAAGTGAAACGCCTGAGCCGTCGTCACTTTTTGAGTGGGGTCGCCGTCGCGGCGGGTGCCGCCATCCTCGCTGCCTGTGGCGGCGGTAGCACCGCCACGGATACGCCCAAACCCGCGAGCGGTTCCACCGGCGCGGCAACGACGGCCGCACCAACCGCCGCCGCCGCGACATCCGCCGCGCCTGCCGCCAGTTCCGCGACGAGCGCGACCCGTGCGCCGAGCGTGGCAAGCGCGCCGAGCGGGACGAGCGCCCCCGCGGCGAGTGCGGCAGCGGCGCCGGGCGCGACGGCGACCGGCGGCAAAACCGTCGCCTCGCAACTCGACACCACGGGGATCAAGAAAGGCGGCCACCTGACGGAGGCATTCACGAGCGATATTCAGACCTTCAACCCCGTTCTCAGCCACGACACGACCTCCAATGCCGTCATCAATCTGGTCTTCAGCGCGCTCGTCTACACCGACCCGGATACGCTCGACGCGGCGCCGGATTTGGCGACGAAGTGGGACGTCTCGCCGGACGGCAAGACCTATACCTTCACATTGCGGCAGGGCGTCACCTTCCACGATGGTCAGCCCCTCACCGCCGACGATGTGAAGTTCACCTACGATCTGCTGATGGACTCCAAATCCGGCACGACGCGCGCCACGAGCCTCAATGACCATATCGCCTCAGTGACGGTGAAGGACCCACAGACCGTCGTTTTCGCGCTCAAGGATGTGATCGCCCCCTTCCTCAACAACGACATGTATTCGATTGTCCCGAAGCACATCCTCGGCAGCGTCAAGTTGGAGGAGATTCCGACGCACCCGTTCTCGACGAGCAAGCCGGTCGGTTCCGGCCCCTTCATGCTCAGCGAGTACAAGCAGGGCGATCACGTCACCCTCGGCGGCTATGCGAAATATTTCCGTGGCGCCCCCGCGCTCGATCAATACGTCTTCAAGGTCGTCAAGGACTCGAACGTCACGGAGCAGCAACTGAAGACGAGTGAGATAGACATCGCAGCCGTGCAGGCAACGCTCTACGACGATGCGAAGAAGCAGACGAACTTCGATACCATTCCGTACGACAACTTCAGTTACTCGATTCTCGTCTTCAATCTCGACCCCACCAAGACGACGCTCTTTCAGGATGTCGCGGTGCGGCAGGCGCTCTGCTACGCGCTCAACCGGCAGGGCATCGTTGATCGCGTCCGCCAGGGATTGAGTACGGTCGGCGTCGGCGTCGAGCCGATCCGCTCGTGGGCCTACCAACCCGACAAGATCCCCCTGAAGTATCCGTACGATGTGAACAAGGCGAATCAGTTGCTCGACGCCGCCGGATGGGTGAAGGGCAAGGACGGCATCCGCGCCAAGGACGGCAAGCGGTTCTCCTTCACGATGCGTACCTACACGGATGTCACGGCGGATGCATACATGGCCGTCTTCCAGGAGAACTGGAAGGCCATTGGCGTCGAGATGACGCCGCAGAGTGAGGACTTCAACATCTTCGTCAGCCGCCTCGCCAAGACGCACGACTTCGAGGCGTTCTGGGAAGGGTTCTCGTACGGTGTGGACCCGGACATCCAGGTGCGGTTCGACACCAAGCAGTTCCCTACCGGCCTCAACTACGGCGCGTACAGCAACCCGAAGGTGGACACGGCGCTCGATCAGGCGCTGCATGTGCTCGATCGCGCGAAGCGCCTCGATCTCTATGTGCAGGCGCAGGTGCTGATCGCGCAGGATTGCCCCGTGCTCGTGACGGACTTCCCGAAGACGATTGTCGGTATCAACAAGCGCGTCAAGAACTATATCCCCACCGGGTTGAGCGGCGCGAATCGCTACGCCGCGCATCAGTGGTACGTGACGGACGGGAAGTAAGATGCGGTAG
>JAICJW010000597.1 GCA_025928215.1 Chloroflexia bacterium
AATCCTCTCGACCAGCACCGCCATCGCGCAGTTGGGTACCGGCGAGCTGGACCTGATGGGCCCGGTACCCGTGCAGGAACTCGACCGATTACGAAAGAACCCTCTACTGACCGTCGTCAGCGTGCCAAGCCCAAGTATCACGAAACTGGTGCCGAACCTCCAGCGACCCGCCTTCCAGGATAAACGGGTGCGCCAAGCGATGACGTACGCGCTTGACCGCGAGAGCATCATCAAGCAACTGTTTGTGGGCGAGGCACGGATCGTCAATACCACGATTATCGGGCCGGATTGGATGGGCACGATCCCCGGCCTCAATGACTATGCCTTCAATCCCGATACGGCGAAGCAACTCCTGAAAGAGGCCAACTGGGACGCGAGCCGGAAGTTTGCCGTCTCCTACGTCGGGGGAGACCCCGCAACCGATGCCTATCTCGCGATCGTGCAACAACAACTGAAGGACGTTGGGGTTGGCATTGATCTCCAGCCCTCGGATACGACGGAGTACACGCGAAGGACCACGACCGCCAGCGATTTCGACCTCGCGATCGTTGCCGGCGGCGTCTACGCGCAGGACCCAAACGTCTCCGCCAAATATTTCGAGAGTGCCAATTTCACGCCGTCAGGGGGCAATTACTCGCACTACAGCAATCCGAAGGTGGACGATCTCTTCAAACAAGGCCGGACCGTTGGCGATCAGACACAACGCAAGCAGATCTACACCCAGATCGCGCAGATTCTCAATGACGAGACACCGTGGATTCTTCTCTGGTCGCCCAACTCGATCCACGCGTACAACAAGCGGCTCGTCGGGTTCAAGGCGCCGGGGTATGCGACGCATGAGGTCTGGAACGCTGAGGAGTGGAGCGTGACAAAGTGATGAGTAGCTGGTAGTCGGTAGTCAGTGGGGAGGGAAGCGCTTCGCTGTGTATTATCTCTCGCTTCCGGTTTCTGGCTACTGGCTGCTGACTACTTGAGTCCCGAAGGCGAACCTGTTACGCTACTGCCACAGGCAACAGCAAAAACCGCGCAGCGTATGCACGGATGCCGCGTTCATGTGGGGAGGGGTTTCCCGATGACGATTAGTGAGCGACAGGCCACCTGGACCCGACGGCGATTCATCGCGGCGGCGAGCGCCGCCGCAGTGAGCGGCCTTCTCGCGGCATGCGGCGGGACGGCTGCTCCCACTGCCACGACCGCCCCGAAGCCGACAACCGCGCCGCAGGCAGCATCCGCCGCTGCACCGACCACAAGCGCACCGGCTGCGGCTGCCCCCACCACCGGCGCGGCCGCTCCCGCCGCCAGCGTCGCATCCGCCGCGTCGCCCGCGGCATCCACCGGAGCGTCCGGCGGTCAGATGAGCATGTACTGGGTCAAACCCGTGACGATTCACCCGCTTTTCTCGTCCTCCGGCGTCGAGCAGGGCGTCGAGCGGCAGATGTTCGGCGCGCTCGTCCGCATGACGGACAAATTGGAGCCGATCCCCGACCTCGCCGAGACGATTGATATCTCGCCGGATGCGAAGGTCTATACCTTCCACCTCAAAAAAGGGCTGAAATTC
>JAICJW010000327.1 GCA_025928215.1 Chloroflexia bacterium
GCAGTATGTGTCGCAGGCGGACGCGGGTGGCCTTGTGCCGAACGCGAGGCCGACAGTGGTGCGTGAAATGGGCGGCACCGCCGTGATGGATGCGCGGTTCGGTTTCGGCCACTACTCCACCGCAGTGGCGCTCGACTGGGCGATGAAGCGGGCGAAAACGACAGGCATCGCCGCCGTCGCCGTGCGCCACGCGACGCATATTGGCCGGCTGGGCGAGTACACCGAGCGGGCGAGCGCGGCGGGGATGATCGCCATTGTCACGATTGGCACCGCCGCGCCGGGAGGTGGCGGCGTCGCGCCGTTCGGCGGCGCGCAACGCTTTCTCGGCACGAACCCGTGGTCCTTCGGCGTCCCGGCGGATGGCCCGACGAATATGGTTTACGATGCGGCAACGTCCGTCGTCGCGGAAGGGAAGCTGCGCGTCGCACGATCCAAGAATGCGGCACTCGCGCCGGGAATGATCGTGGATAAAGAAGGGAACCCTTCCACGAACGCCGAGGACTTTTATCATGGCGGCGCGCTCTTGCCGGTCGGTGGCGATGTCGCCGGGCATAAGGGGTACGGCCTTTCGATGTCGTCCGCGCTGATCGCGGGGCTGGCGATGGTGGATGATGACCGGGCGGTGATGCCCGTGCCATCAGCGCATCCGGACGCGGGCATGCAGCGCGGCGCGCTCGGCGGCGTCTTCGTGATCGCGATGGATCCGGCGGCGTTTGGCGACAGCGCGGAATACCGGCGGCTGACGGGCGAAACGCTCGCCGCCGTCAAGGAGACGCCGCCCGCGCCCGGCAAGGACGAAGTGCTCGTCCCCGGCGAACCGGAAATCCGTTCCCGTGCCACTCGCGAGCGCGAGGGCATCCCGATCCCGGACCCGATCTGGCAGGACCTCTCCACCCTCGGTACCCGCTTCGGCATCCCCATGCCCGAATCCGTGTAGAGCGAAACGGAACCCGATTGAACCGCAGAGACGCAGAGGACACAAAGAAGAGAAAGGAAGATAAAGGATGCCGTCAAATTGTATCCTTCTCATTCTTCTCTGTGCCCTCTGCGCCTCTGCGGTTTAATTGAATTCGATTTAAGGAGGCACCGATGGTTACAATCTTTTCCGCACCGGCGGAACGGCAAACGGATATTTACGCGCGTCTCGGCGTCCGCACGATCATCAATGCGCGGGGAGCGACGACGGCGGTCGGCGGGACCCTGCCGCCGCCGGAAGTGATGGCAGCGATGGCGGAGGCGGCGAAGGCGTTCGTCGTCCTCGAGGAACTGAATGCGAAGGTTGGGGAGAAGATCGCGGCGGTGACGGGTGCGGAGGCGGGCTACGTCACCTGCGGCTCGGCGGCAGGAATGCTGCTCGCGGCGGCGGCCTGCATCACCGGCACGGACATCGTGCGTATCCGCCGTTTGCCGGACACGACCGGCATGCCGGACGAGATCATCGTCCATCGCGCGCACCGGATCAACTACGACCAGATGTTCCGCGCGCCCGGGGCGAAACTGGTGGAAATCGGCATCCCCAGTGCCACCGAGCGGTGGGAATACGAAGCCGCCTTCACCGCGCGCACCGCCGCCGTCGCCTTCGTGGACTCGCCCTCTATCGGCCCCGGCGCGCTCGATTTCGGCACCGTCATCGAAGTCGCGCACGCGCACAATGTCCCGGTGATCGTGGATGCGGCCTCGACGTTACCGCCGGTCAGCCATCTGACGCGCTGGATCGCGGGTGGCGCGGACCTCGTCATTTACAGCGGCGGGAAGGGGATACGCGGCCCGCAGGATTCCGGCCTGCTCGCCGGTCGCGCGGACCTGATCGCCGCCGCGAAGATGAACGGCAACCCGAACGCCGCCATCGGGCGGGCGGCAAAGGTGAGCAAGGAGGCGATGGTCGGCCTCGCCGTCGCGCTCGACCGCTTCATCACGCATGACCACGACGCGGAGTTCGCCGCTCACCGCGCGCAGGCGGAACTGATCGCGCACGAGCTGGCGGATTTCCCGAACGCGGAATGCGCGGTGATCGCCGACCCGGAGCGCTATCCGATGCCTCTTGCGGTGATCCGGCCTGTTGACGGCGCATGGTCCGCGCCTGCGGTCCGGGCGACACTGGCGGCGGGTGACCCCGGTATCTTCGTCAATGTCGAACTCGGCGGCATCGGTATCAACACCCACTGCCTCCGAGACGGCGACGCGGAGCAGATCGCCACGCGCCTCCGCACATTGCTGCGGACGATGATGTGATGGGGGAGCGGTCTGTTGCCTGAACATATCCCAATAGATGCATTCGATCTCCGCGTGCTCCCGGCAGGGCAGAAAATGCGCGTTCTGCTCGATGCTTTCCCAACCCTCAGTGGCGGTGTGCAACTTCCCGCGCTCATTGTGACGGGGGCAAAAGCCGGCCCGGTATTGCTCGCGGTCGCGGCGGTGCATGGCAACGAATACGAGGGGCAGGAGGCGGTGCGTGCCATCTTCGCCCGGCTCGATCCGGAGACGCTATCCGGCGTGTACTGTGCCATCCCGGTCTGCAACGTTTTCGCGTACGAGGCCCGCTCCCGCGCGACGCCGCCGCATCTCGACGGCCTGAACCTCGCGCGCGTCTTCCCCGGTAGCGCGGGCGGCTCCCCAACGCAGCGATTGGCCCATCACCTGATGCGGATGGTCGTCCGCAATGTTGGCGCGGACGACCTGTTCGTAGACTTCCACAGCGGTAGTGAGGAGATGAACTATCTGCCGCTGATCGGCTACCGCGACATTGCCTCCGCGAGTCGCGCGGCTTCTGAGGAAGCGGCACGGCACTTCGGCGGGGCGATGCTCTGGCTCGTGGATGACGGCGTCGGTATGTTCAATGCCGAGACGAGTCGCCTCGGTATCCCGACCGTCGGCACCGAGACGACCGGGCAGGCGGGCTGCCGCCCGGCAGACGTGGCGATCTTCACCGAGGGACTGTTGAATCTCTTGCGTTTCAAGGGAATGCTCCCCGGTGGCCCGCCCCCGCGCGCAGACGCCGTGCCATGCCGAGGCGTTTCCGTCGTCGCGACCGGAACCGGCTTCCTGCGGCTCACTCATCGCCTCGGCGCTGTCGTGCAGGCGGGCGAGGTGCTGGGCGAGATTATTGATCTCTTCGGCGACCAATTGCAGGAACTTCACGCGCCACACGGTGGCACGATCTGGATGCAGCGCACCTGCCCCGCCACCCGCGCCGGTGAAGTTGCCTGCATCCTTGGCGTGCCGGGTAGCGAATGACCGTCATGCGCCATCATGCACGCTGATGACAAGATCGTCAGCCCCACTACCCACCGCTGCCATGCCACCGTTCATCGCCCGCGCGCATGATCGCCCTGTGGGGAAATTCCCCAGGGACGAGATGGAGAACACGCGGCAGCGGAGGACAGGGCAGATGAATTGGGACGAGATGACCGATCAGCGCGCGATGTGTTGGACAGCACCCGCATCGCGGCCAAACCCGGGGGGAGTCGCGAGCCATGAGCGGCAGGCGTATCGTCTGGCGGTGTACCGCCGCGCGCAGGATCGTTTCGCCGAACTCGTAGCAGGCGGCGCGGTGACACGGACGACGGCCACCTGGCGTGCATTTCAGGAAGTGTGCGCCACCTACGATCTCGAACCCGCTGAGTGGGGGCTGCTCATTCGTTGCCTGATGATAATGGCTTCATAAGATGGCGCGCGTGGGATCACGCTTCCTGTGCGCGCGGCGGCATGGAGAAGGATTCGAGGCGCTGTCGGCGGATCAATCCCAGCCAAATTGCCGGATGAGGAAGCCGCTGCCGACGTGCAGGACAATCGGCGAGCCGTGCGGGCAGACGGTCGGGCTGTCCGTCGCGCCGAGGCGGCGAAGGAGATCATGCATCGCATCCGGTGCGAGGGGGCTGCCACGCCGGAGGGCGGAGCGGCAGGCGAGCGCGGTGCAGAGGCGGTCGCGCCAGGCATCGGTGCCATCGTCGGCGTAGCCGTCCGCCTCGGCGAGCGCGCCCAGGAGGAGCGGGCCGAGGCCGTCCACTCCGGTCAGTTCGGCGGGCAGGGAGCGCAGGAGGAAGGTGTTGCGCCCCCACACCTCACAGGCCACGCCGACCGCCGCGAGATCGGGCATTCGCTCGGTCAGACGGCGCGCATCGGCGGGTGACAGCGCGAGGACGAGCGGTTCGATGCCCTCTTCCTGTGTGTCTTCATGCCGCGTTCGCGCGCGCAGATGCTCGTAAATGATCCGCTCGTGCGCCCGGTGCTGATCCACGAGGTACAAGCCGTCCGCTCCCTCCGCGAGGATCAATCGCTGCTCCAACTGCCCGACAATCCTGAGCGCGGGAAGATTGCTCTGTGGCACCGTCGTCTCGGCGGGCGGCGCTGAGCGATCGCGCATGCCACCAAGTGAGAGCATATCGCGCATTTCTCCCCCTTCCGCGTCGGGAGGGAGCAGGGGGGTGGACAAAAACGACCAATCCGCGTCGTCCGGCGGCAGGGCGGGCAGCCGCCCGAGCGTCGCGCGGCAGGCTTCCGCCAGCGCCTCGCCAAGTGCGGCGGTATGCAGAAGGCGCACTTCCGCCTTCGCGGGGTGAATATTGACATCCACCGTGTCGGGCGGAACGATGAGGTGCAGCACGGCGAGCGGATGCCGCCCGCGTGGCAGGAGGGGCCGGTACGCCGTCTCGAATGCCGAGGCGAGCGGCGGGCACTTCACGCACCGTCCATTGACGATCAGGGTCACTGCCGCGCGGCTCGGGCGCGAGATGGCCCGGTCGCCGAGTACCCCGGCAATCGTGCCTGCCGCGACGGTCGCGGTGAGGGGGAGGAGATGCGCGGCGACGGCTGGCCCGTAGAGCGTAGCGGCGGTGTCCGCGAGGGCATCGTTCCCCGGCGTGCGGAAGGCGGTATGACCGTCGAAGGCGAGCGTGAAGGCGACGGCGGGGTGGGCGAGGGCGAAGCGGCGCACTGTCTGGCCGATCTGCTGCGCCTCGACGCGCGGCGCGCGAAGAAAGCGGCGGCGGGCGGGGAGGGCGGCGAATACGTCGCGCACCGTGACCGTTGTTCCCCGGCTGCGCGCCCGCTTGCTCTGCTCGATGATCGCCCCGTGCCGCAGATGCAGGACCGTCCCGGCGGGCGCGCCGTCCGTCGCGGTGTGTACGACGACATCCGCGACCGCGGCGATGGAGGGTAGCGCCTCGCCCCGGAAGCCGA
>JAICJW010000552.1 GCA_025928215.1 Chloroflexia bacterium
CATGTCCCAGTAGCGCCCGCTGTCCGGGTACGACGGGATCGATTCGAACATCACGCTCGTTGCGCCGTTCCCAAGAGGCCCGTAGACGATGTAACTATGGCCTGTGATCCATCCGACATCCGCCGCGCAGCAGTAGATGTCGTCGTCGCGCAGGTCGAACACGTACCGGTGCGTCACCATCACCCACAATAGATAGCCGGCCTGCGTGTGCACCACGCCCTTCGGCTTGCCCGTCGACCCCGACGTATAGAGGATGAACAGCGGGTCCTCCGCATCCATCGGTTCCGGGTCGCAGTCCGGCGACTCGCTCTCGACCGCGTCATTCCACGAGAAGTCGCGGCCCGGCTCCATGTGCACGTTCGCGCCCGTGTGCCGGTACACAATCGCGAATTCGACCGTGTGGCCCGGCTCCGCGAGCGCCTCGTCCACATTCTCCTTGAGCGGCACAGTCCGGCCGCCGCGTTTGCCCTCGTCCTGCGTGATTATCGCCCGGCACGCCGAATCGTCCACGCGGTCGCGGATCGAACGCGCGCTGAACCCCCCGAAGATGACCGAATGGATGGCGCCAATGCGCGCGCACGCCAGCATCGCCACCGCGAGTTCCGGCACCATCCCCATATAGATCGCGACGCGGTCACCCTTTTTGATGCCGCGGCTCTTGAGCGCGTTCGCGAGCTTGCAGACCTTCTCGTGCAGTTCCCGGTACGAAATGCGGCGGTTGTCGCCTGGCTCATCGCCCTCCCAGAGGATCGCCGTCTTTTCGCCATTGCCAGCAAGGTGCCGGTCGAGACAATTCGCCGAAACGTTCAGCTTCCCATCGAGGAACCATGCGATGTGCCCCTTCGAAAGGTCTTCCTCGCGCACCTTCCCAAACGGCGCCATCCAATTGATGTACTTGTCCGCCATCTCCCGCCAGAACCCGTCCGGGTCGCTCATGCTGCGGTTGTACAGCTCACGATACTGCACCACGGAAGCCACCATTGCCCCGTTCGCGGCCTCCACCGGCGGCTGATAGACCTCGTTGAAGGGAAGGCCGGTCTCGCTTGCGGTCGTCATCAATCTCCTCCTGAACAGGCAGCGCCCAACGTCATCCCGCCCCGTGCCGCCCACGAGCGCATTCTACGCCTCAGGCAAAGGATGTGTGAGTGGGGCAACGGTGACGGCGTCAGTCCAGAGCGAAGGTATCGAAGCCCAGCGTAAACTTGACGGCGGCGCACACCTCCCGCATGCGCTCCCCAGGCAATTGTGCGCTCAAGAATCCGAGCGCCGTTTGTCGCACGGTCTGAATGAGGTCCAGGTTCACCGCAGATAGCTGACGCAACCCATCTCCCGTGGAGAGCGAGACATGTGCTCGAGTGCTCCGTCGATCACTGGTGATCGACGCAACGGTGACGGTGTCGAGCCGGCCCCCGGCCCCCCGGTTCCCGGTTCCCAGACTTACGGCACGCTCGCGTCGTACTCCGTCGCGATGAAGCCCATCTCCGCATACCGCGCATACCCGTCGTCCGAGACCCCGAGCACCTGTTTGTACACGTACTCGTTGTCGCGTCCGAACGTCACCGGCGGCGTGAACTCCACTGGCGTCTCGGGCAACTGCCACATCGGCCCCATGAATTCGTAGCCCTCGTCCGCGCCCTCGAACGCCATCCGCCGGAAGAACCCGCGGGCCCGCAATTGCGGCTCATCGAACACGCGCGACGCCTCCAGCACGGGCGCGGCCGCGATCCCGGCCGCCTGCAGCAGATGCATCAACTCGTAATCGTCCCTGTCCCTCGTGTACTCCGCGATGTGGCTATCGATCTCCTTGTAGTGCTCCGCGCGCCCATCGTTCGTCGCGAACCGCGAGTCCGCAGCCCATGCCGGGTTGCCAATGACGCGGCCGAACGCGCGCCACTGCTCATCCGTTTCGATGTGGATCGCGATCCAATGGTCCTCCGACTTCTCTGCCGTGCCGGGCGACTTCGCCGGGTAGACGCCGCACGGATACCGCCCGAACACGTCCCGGTTGCCGATCGCGCCCTGCACATTCCCGTTGAGGCTGTAGTCCATGATCGCTTGCGCGAACATCGCCGCCGCGTTCTCGGCCTGGGCGATCTCGATCAGCTGTCCCTCGCCAGTCTTCTCGCGATGCCACAACGCCGCCATCACCGCGAACGCCCCCTGCGCGCCCGCCAAATAGTCGCC
>JAICJW010000376.1 GCA_025928215.1 Chloroflexia bacterium
CCTGCTGCTCCGGCCGCTCCCGGTACGCTCCCGGCAGCGCCGGGGGCAGCGCCCGCCGCGCCCGGCGCCACAGGCGGCACCCCGGCCCCGGCTGCCGCCCCTGCCGGCCCCGCCGGAGAGGTAGCAATGATCGCGGAAAGCGGGACGGTCGCGGACGGCGTCTGTGCCGCCGCCGACGCCCCGGCCGCCGTACCCGACGGTGTTCCCAATGAGGTCAACGGAGTTGGCGAGAGGATCGTCGGCACGAATGGCGTCGTCGGCGTCGGCGGAAGGCTCGCCGATGCGCGCGGTTGGGCGCTCACCGCGAAGTCGAGCGCGCGCTCCGTCGAGACATTGCCCGCCAGATCGGTCGCCCGCATGCGCACCGTGTGATTGCCGGGCGCGGTGACGAACAGTTCGGGCTTGAAGGAGTCATCGCTGAAGTAGAGTTGCCACGGCCCGCCGTCGAGTTGGTACTCAATCGCCGCGACTCCGCTCAAGGCGTCACTGTAGCCGATTTTCAGCCGGGTCAGCCCAGCCGTTGACGGGCGAGAGAGCGTCGGAGAGGCCGCGCTCGCCACGGCGCTCGTCGCGCTGCCCGTCGTACTCGTGCCTGATGCGCCGGGTGATGGCGCCGGCGTACCGGTGGAGACCGTGACATCAAGGCGCGGCGGCGTGTGGTCAATCGTGAACTTCCGCCGCGATACCCGGACCGCATTGCCCTGCTGGATGACGAGCACGGCCTCGTAGACGCCGTCATCCCGGATGATCGCCCCCGGCGTGACCGGGCGAGAGGTCGTCGGTTGATTGATGATATTCGTCGGCGCACCGGTCCCGCCCGATGCCGACAGCGTGTACAACGTAAACTTGACGACATTGCCGATGGACGCGGCATTCGGCACGTCCAACGACACATCGCCCCGCCAGATACTCGCGTCCGGGATGCTCCACTGAATTGCCGTGCGCCCCGCCGCCGCTCCGGCGGTCACGCTGCCACTGGACGCGGTCGCGCCACCGTTCGTGCCGCTTGCCGGAGACGCGCCGGGCGATGCAACGGCTGCGGCGGGGGCAGCGGGCGTGCCGACCGGATTCGGCGCCGCCAATGTCCCCGGCTTGTCCGTTCCATTGGCGTCATAGATACTCTCGTCCGGGATATTCCCCGTCCGATATTGCGCCGCGACCTTGAGCACCAGATCGCCGTACCAACTCTGGGCTGGGGCAGCAGTGAGCGCCATGTGTGGATCGTTTCCTTGAATAACGTTTCCACTGCCGACGCCTGGGGCGGTGAAGGTGTTCAGCGCCGTGCGTGGGTCCGCGGCGACGCCGTGTGCTTGCAGGAAGAAGGCAGCGGCCCAGATGGACGCCTCCGGGTCCCAGATGCCCGCGTCGCCGAGCGACCGGCCGGTCGCGGCGTCGACATTGCTGGAGAAGGTGCGATAGGTGCTGGGCAGGAACTGCATCATGCCGAGCGCGCGCTCGTCCTCCGTCCCGCTATTCCCCGGGATAATTGGCCCCATCGCGCGCGGCGTGAAGCCGGAATTGACCCGCGCCATCGCGAGGAGGATTTCGCTCGGAACGCCCGTCTGATTGGCGACTTTCGTGAACAACGGCAGCAACTGCGTCGGCACGAGCAATGCCCCGGGCGGCGCGGCGGTGATGCCTGTCGCATCCGCCGCCGGTGTGGGCGATCCGACCAGTCGCGGGCATGACTGACCGGTGCCCGCGAAGGTGCGAATCCAGCGCGGGTTGTAGCCGCTGGTAATGAAGGTTTGCAGCGTTTTCGACGTGCTCCCATCGAAGGGGTCCATCACCGTATAGTCGCCGGCATCGCCGCCGCCGCCCGCGGTCACGACGACGAAGTGCATGCCCGTTTGCCCGCGCACCAACCCGACAATCGCCGGATCGCCCGCCGCGAGCGCCTGATCGAGGTTCGGCCACGAAAAGTCGAAGGCATTGCTCCCCGTGACGGCTCCGTTCGAGCAGCCGGAGATATTCGCCCACCCCAACTGGTCGGCGCGATCGCCGAGGCAGGCGGTCAGTTGCGGTGGCGTGAGAATCGCCCCATAGGCATTCAGGGCCATCGCCGTCGCCGTGACGGCGCAGCCGTATTGCGCGATCGTGTCACCGCTCGATTGCATGATCGTATTGCGCCAGATCGGGTCATTCTGGCTGAACGGTGGCAATCCACAGACGCCGCCCCCCACCCCGGTCGCGGGCGGCGACGTCGCGGCGGTGGTCGAGGGTGGCAGCGCTTCCGATGCGCCGGTCAGGACATCAACCGCGATCTGCCGCGGCCCGCTAGCTGCCGACGCGACCGTCGGGCGGCTCGTGCCGGTCGAGCGCGCGCCCTGACTGACCGACGGCGCGACGCTGGAGAAGAGGACGCTCCGATTGTCCTGCGCCCAGCAGAGGGGCTGCGACACATCGCCGTAGAATCCGTCCGGGCGCAACTCCGCCGGGGAAGCGACCTTGCGCGGCTGCGAGCCGGCTTCCGCCACCCACAGTTCCAACTGGCTCTGCCCGGCCGCCGCCTGCTGGTCGTTGTAGCGCACGAACGCTACCTGTTTGCTGTCCGCCGACCATGCAGGCCGCACGACCCACATGCCCTTCGGCACGCTCGCCAGTTCCTGACGCTGACTCGGATTCGCGACATCGAGGGACCAGAGGTGCGCGTCGTCCAGCGCCTCATTGCCAGCAGTCACGTAGGCGATGTGCGAGCCATCCGGGGAGAGCGAGACGAGCGATGAGAAGAGCGGCGAGAGCGTCTCCGCCGGTTCGGTGCGCAGCACGCGCCGGTTCGACAGATCGGGATCGCTGATCCGAATCGCCGTCGTCACGTCGTCGCTGTATAAGTCCACGACGTTGACCGGCCGCGCGACGCATGAGGCGCTGGCGACACTGTTCCCCTTGGAGCGCACCGCGAAGAAGACGAGGAGACCGACGACGAGGGAGAGCAGGACAAATCCACCGACGAGCGCGGCGATCGTGCGCGGCGCAAGCCCGGCCGGTTCCGCGACGTAGGGCACCGCACGCACCGGCGCTTCCCCCGTCATTCCATAGACGATGGCAACCTGCGTCGCCTCAACAACGACGCTACTCATCTGCGCGAATGCCCGGACGGTGACCACCAGTTCGACCGAACTCGCGTCCGCCGGGGGCGCGATGATAATCGTCGCGGTTCCCTGCCCGCCCGGTTCAACGCTCAAGGTCGGCGGTCGGAGCGTCACCCAGGCCGGATCAACGCCGCGCACGCTGAGGACGTACTCCTCCGGGGCCGGGCCACTATGCGAAATGACGGCGGTGAGGGTCAGCGTGCCGCCGGCCCAGACCTCCGATTGATCGAGATAGAGGGTCAGTACAGGGGGTTGGATTGCCACGAGGTGGGACTCCCAAGACAACGCTCCCCACAGGCGGGAGCACAACACCTAGCCACCCCACAAGGCGAGCGTGCGCCGATTGAAGCACCCACATCACACGCCGGAATCACACCGATCACCGTTCGGCGCTATCCGGGAGCAGTGTCCGTACAGGGAGCGAGTATCATTAAACAGGTTACTTCCACCCGCTAGGTGCCGGTGCCGCTGTACGGGATCACGGCGACCTGTGTTCCCGATACCGTTGTGTAACTGATCGTGACGGTGCCATCCCGCACGTCAGCCTCAGCGGGCGAGAAGGTGACGACGAGCGTGCATGGTGTGTTCGCCGCGAGCGTTGATCCGCAGCTCGACGTTCCACTGACGGCGAATTCGGCTGCGGGCGCCGCCGTTTTCGTCATCGAACTGATCGCGATCGTGCTCGTGAGCGTCACCGTGCTACAGGTGCTCGTCGAATGTGCCGCCACGGTCGGGCAGGTGGCCGACGTGGGCGACGCGGAGAGGGCTGGCGCCGCAGCCACGCCATTACCGGAAAGATTGACCGTTTGCGTGCTGTTCGCGACCGGTGCGTTATCGGTGATCGTCAGCGTCCCCGTCGCCGCTCCGGTCGTAGTCGGCGTGAAAAAGACTGCCACCGTGCAGGACGCATTGACGGCAAGCGTCGCGCCACAGGTCGTTCGTGTGGCATCTACCCCAAAGGGAGCCGGAGCGGCCTCCGAATTAATCGTCAGGGCGCCGGTACCCGTATTGGATATCACCACCTGCTGACACGTCGCCGTGACGTTGGTCGCACTGTCCGCGCAGGTGATTGCGTTCGTCGAGAGGGTGGCGGTGGGCTGCGTGCCAGTGCCACTGAGCGCGATGGTGTGCGGATTGCCGGGGGCATTGTCCCCAAGCGAGAGCGTACCCGCCCGCGCGCCGGTCGCGGTCGGCTTGAAGTCAACAAACAGGGTGCAGGTTGCACCATTCGCCGCCAGCGACGCCGTACACGCGTTGGTGCCGCCACTGTGCAGTTGATAGTCGCTGCCGCCCGCCGTGATCGAGGGAGCGAGGGTAAGCGGGGCGGTGCCCGGGTTGGTGAGCGTCGTGGAACAGACCGCGGTGATCCCGACGACCGTTGCCGGGCAGGTAATGGAC
>JAICJW010000503.1 GCA_025928215.1 Chloroflexia bacterium
GGAGAGCGCCGCGGTTCAGGAGCCAGTCGAGGAGCGCCGCGCGCCGCGCCGCCGCCGATCGCGCCGCCGGCCGCCGACCGACCAACCCGATGCCGAGTCACCCGCATCGTCATCCGAGGGGGAAGCCGAACCGGTCACTGCGACCCCGGACACGACCGATGCCGTCGCGGAACCGGAGCAACCTGCCGCTGCGGTCACGCCCGTGGCGAGCGCCATCGAGGCGGAACCGGCCAGCGATCAGCAGGTGATCACACCGTACAGCACTTGGTCATTCGATGAAATGGAGGGCGGGGCGGGACTGGCCAGTGATCAGCAGGCGATCACGCCGGTATCGGACGCCGCCGAAGCGGACAAACCGAAGCCACGGCCACGACGGCGGGCGCGCAAGGCGACTCCGGCGGAAACGTCGGGAGAGACGCCGGTCGAATCCGCGGTCCAGCCAGCGGACGTTGCCGAGCCACCGACCGTGCCGGTTGACGCATCCACCCCGCCGGTACGTCGCGATGGCACTGAGCCTGCCGTGCTGCCAAAAACCGGCGTGGAAATCCTCTCGGTTGAGGAGCGCGACGGTGAGCGCTACTACACGATGCGCGATCTCCGCAGTGGCCGCGTCGCGGAGAATGTGACACGAAAATCCGCGCGGCGACTCTGGCGACAGGCGATTCTCGAACGCGAGCAGGGCCTCCCCGCGCCGGACGCGATGACGTGGGATGGCGATAGGGGCTACTGGGGGAGCAGCGAGCGGGACGGCATCCGGCGGCACAATCTGGCGTACCGCGACGACGGCACGATTCGCTATTTCTACGCCGTCAGCGACGACGGTATCAACGAGGCATGGCGCGCGCTTGTCCCGGCGTAAACCGCGTGCGTCTCGTTTGTTTCAAGGCGTGAACGCATGCTACACTACGGCATAAATGTTCCGGGCCGAAACGGCGTCGTCTCTCTTCGATTTGGTTGATCGTTGGGCATTGCTTGTTCGTGTCACTTTGCAGACTGACTGATTGAAAGGGGTTTCTCCATGCGTGCATCCAGACGGCATGATGAGGCGGATCGCATCGCCATTTTTTTCGATATGTCGAACCTCTATTTCGCGGCGCGGGATATGGGAATCCGTATTGACTACGCGCGGCTCCTCGATTTTCTCACCTCTGGCCGCAGGCTGCATCGGGCATACGCCTATCTGGGCTACAACCCGGAGGACGAGAGCAGCCACAGTTTTATCACCTGGTTGAAGCGGAATGGTTTTCGCGTCAAGACAAAGGCGCTCCGCCGCTTTGAGGATGGCAGCACGAAGGCGAATCTCGATATGGAGCTGGCAATTGATCTCCTGACACAAGCGCCGCACATTGATGTGGCGATCGTCGTCAGTGGCGACGGCGACTTCGTCAATCTCGTTGATGCCGCGCAGAATGCCGGGCTGCGGATTGAAGTCGCCGCAACCCCGCGCCAGGCCGCGACCGACCTAATGGATATCGCCGATCAGTTCATTGACCTTGAAGCGAACGTCGCGCAGTATGCGCGCGCGGATTTGCCGCCCCGGCAAGCATATACGCGCCCCGAAGGCGTCGTACCCGCCGCACGGACACCACCAACCGGCGGCTTTGCGCCCCGGCCATACGGATCGAGCGTGCGTGGCTATCAAAGCGCGGGAAATTCGTTTGGCCCGCACACCGACGACGATGAGCGCCCCGGCAATCGCGACGACAGCGGCACTGCGGACGACGAAGAGCGCGAGGCACTCCCCCTCCCACCCGCCGGAAAGTAGCAGACACATCCATTGGTGGCGGCGGGCGAAATCCGCCGCCACCGTTCATATGCACTTTTTCCTCCTCCCCGATAGGAATGGGGTAATGGCTGCGTCGGGGTGATGCGCGAATCGCCCAGTGGCATCCGCCTGCACTGCAGACGGACGCTTCTCCTGCCCTGCCGAGTGGCGTTGGCATCCGCGGCGCGGTTCAGGCGGCGCGCACATCCTTGACGACGGCGCGGAGTGAGGCGGAGGGAGTGACAATCTCGAAATCGTCACCGGCGCGATGGCCGATCAACGCCTTGCCGACGGGCGATTCGTTCGAAATGCGCCCCTGACGCGGCTGCGCCTCGACCGCGCCGACGATGGTGTAGGTCACATCGTCGCCATCGAGATTGAGCGTCACGGTCGAGCCGACGCGGATGACGCTGGTATCCTCGACGAAACCCGCCGTGACGACCGCGTGCTTCATCAGGTACTCGAGTTCGCGGATGCGTGCCTCGATCATTCCCTGCTCCTCGCGCGCGGCGTGATAGCCCGCGTTCTCCCGCAAGTCTCCTTCCTCGCGCGCGCGCTGGACAACGGAGGAAATTTCCTTGCGCTTCACCTTGGTTAATTGGTCGTATTCGGTCTGAAGCGCGATCATACCGTCCTGGGAGACCGGAATTTTCTTGGCGACCGATGCCGTCTGCGCTTTCGCCTTCTCGCGCCGCAGTTTCGCCGCGTTCTGTCGCTGGGTCGTACTACTCATGTCAGCCCCTTCTCACGGAGGTCGCACATCGCCTCACCGCACCTCATTGTAGGCCACTTCGGGGGCGGCTGGCAATCGCGCGTCACTTCCATACCGGCGTTACATCGGCCTCTTTGAGCCACGCCGCGAGCGCATCATCCCCATCAGCGGCACGGATGAGTGCGCGTCCGTCCGGGAGCAGTTGCACGTGCGCGCCGTGCGCGCGGGCAAGCGCGATGGCCTCATCGAGAATATCGTGCTCATCGGCGGCAAGCATGA
>JAICJW010000598.1 GCA_025928215.1 Chloroflexia bacterium
CCGCACTGGAGCGCGTTGTGAGCATCGGCGACAACGCCGCAGGAGGCCCGGACGACCTGGGCTGGGACGGATTCCTGGGGATGGCTGACCAGGTGGGAGCGGATGAACTTGCCGAGCGCGAGGCCGCGTTAGACCCTGATGACCCGATCAATATCCAGTACACGAGCGGCACCACCGGTAATCCGAAGGGCGCGACACTGACGCACCACAACATCCTCGGGAACGGGCGGCTGTTGAGCGCGATCATGGGCTACAGCTCCCGGGATCGCGTGTGCATCCCGGTGCCGCTCTACCACTGCTTCGGGATGGGCATCGGGAACCTCGGATGCGTCACATCGGGCGCGACCATCGTGTACCCCGCGCCATCGTTCGAACCGCTCGCGACCTTGCAGGCGATCGCCGGGGAGCGATGTACGAGCGTGTACGGCGTGCCGACGATGTTCATCGGTATGCTGGATCACCCGCGGTTCGCCGAATTCGACCTCAGTTCACTGCGGACCGGCATGATGGCGGGTTCGCCGTGCCCCATCGAAGTGATGCGCCGGGTGATAAGCGAGATGCACGCGGAGCAGGTGACGATCGCGTACGGGATGACCGAAACGGCGCCGGTATCGTTTCTGACGCGGCCGTCGGACTCGATCGAACGCCGAGTGACGACGGTAGGCACCGTCATGCCGCAGACCGAAGCGAAGGTCGTCGACCCCATCACGGGCAAGACTACTCAAGTGGGCACGCCCGGCGAGATCTGTTCGCGGGGGTACCTCGTGATGCGGGGCTACTGGGAAGACCCGGCGGCTACGGCGGCTGCGATTGACTCCGAAGGATGGATGCACACCGGAGACCTCGGGACGATGGACGACGAGGGGTACCTGAATATCGTGGGCCGGATTAAGGACATGGTGATCCGCGGCGGCGAGAATGTGTTCCCCGTGGAGATTGAGAACGTGTTATTCCAGCATCCCGCCGTGGCGAGCGCGCAGGTCATCGGCGTACCGGATGAGCGCCTTGGCGAGGAACTCATGGCATGGGTAGTGCTTCGTGAAGGACGCACCGCCACCGAGGACGAGCTGCGCGCGTTCTGCCGCGAGCACATGGCACACTTCAAAGCGCCCCGGTACTTCAAGTTCACCGACGAGTTCCCGATGACGGTCACTGGCAAGGTGCAGAAGTTCAAGATGCGTGAGGCTGCGGTCGCGGAACTGGGCCTGGAGAATGCGGCGCGGGTGAAGACCGCGTAGGCTCGCACCGGCTCGCCAGGTTCCGGCGCGGCCCCGCGCACTGTAGGCTGCGGGCGTGGACCGGGTGATTTTCGGCGACAACCTCGACGCGCTGGGCACGATCGATGACGCCAGCGTGCAGCTCATCTACATCGACCCGCCGTTCAACACCGGGACCGTCCAGCGACGCGAGTCGTTGCGGATGGTGCGCGACGTGGACGGTGACCGGACGGGTTTCGGACAGGAGCGCTACCGGACGGAGCGAATCGGCGAGCACATGTACCGGGACGAGTTCGACGACTACCTGGGTTTCCTCGAACCCCGGCTCGTCGAGGCGCG
>JAICJW010000453.1 GCA_025928215.1 Chloroflexia bacterium
GGCGCGCTTTGCCTGATGGTGTCGGTGGGCCACCGTACGGGTCTGTTCGACGTCATGAGCGCCTCGCCGGCAACCTCCGAAGAGATCGCGGCTCGCGCAGGGCTCAACGAGCGTTACGTCCGCGAGTGGCTCGGTGCGATGGTGACAGGCAGGGTCGTCGACGTCGAGCCGACGACGCTACGATTTTCCCTGCCGCTCGAACACGCCGCGTCTCTGACGCGCGCCGCGGCGGCCGACAACATGGCTGCCTTCGCCCAGTACGTCGCCATTATGGGCACTGTCGAGGACGACATCGTCGAGTGCTTCCGAAAGGGTGGAGGCGTGCCGTATTCCCGGTTCGCCCGATTCCACGAGGTGATGGCGGAAGATAGCGGCCAGTCCGTATTGTCATCACTCGAGTCACACATCCTGCCGCTGGTGCCCGGTCTGACCGACCGTCTCGCGAAGGGCATCCGCGTGCTCGACGCGGGCTGCGGTCGTGGACGGATCGTGAGCCGACTCGCGGCGCTCTATCCCCGCAGTCGATTCCTGGGTCTGGATCTGTCGGCAGACGCGATCACATACGCGCAGGCGGAGGCGTCACGCGCAGGCCTGGGCAATGTCGAATTCGTCGCCGCGGATTTGACCGACTTCGACAGAACCGCCGAGCACGACGCCTTCGACTTCATCACGACCTTCGATGCCGTCCACGATCAGGCAAAGCCCCTCAACGTCCTCAAGGGGATTCATCGCGCGTTGAAGCCGGACGGCGTCTACGTGATGCAGGACATCAGCGGGACCGGCCACGTCGACAAGGACATCGATCACCCGATTGGAACGTTCCTTTATGCCATTTCCTGCATGCACTGCATGACAGTCTCGCTTGCGCAGGGCGGCGAAGGCCTGGGCGCGATGTGGGGAGAGGAGAAAACGCGCGAGTACCTCGTCCAAGCGGGCTTTCGATCCATTACCACGCACCGGCTGGCACACGACATTCAGAACAACTGGTACGTCGTTACGAAGTAGTACGTGGGTTCTTGGAAGGGCGTGCAGCTGACCGGTACATTCGAACCCGTTGACCTCAGGCACTCTTCAAACGGCGGGTCGCTTGATGGTGAGCGCCAATTCTATGCGAGACACGACGGGCGTATAATCCGCGCTGACCATGACGCTCTTCCAGGTCGATGACGCAGGAAAGCTCTTCATTTCGCCGGTGATTGAAAATTGGGACGCCATCGTCAATCACAACATCGACGTGGTCATCGATCTGGAGGGGGGACTGGATCAGTGCGTTCCGACGCTGCCAGGGTCTTGTCTCTACGTCTACTTCCCGATTTACGACGAAGAGCTTCCGGATTCCGCGCGGCTCGACGCGGTCGCGATGATGGCCGCCCACCTCATTCGGAGCGGACACTGCGTGCTCTCGCATTGCGGAATGGGGTTCAACCGCTCAGCGCTCGTCGCCGGGCGGATTCTGCACTATCTCGGAATGAGCGGCCCGGACATTGTCGATCGGCTGCGCGAACGCCGTCCGGGGGCGCTCTTCAATGACATCTTCGCGGAGTACCTCAGAGCCATGCCGGCGGCCGACGTGCAACTGACGTAGCGTGCCGATCCCAGGCGGTGGCACGCCGCTCATCCCTTCAATGCTGACCACCCCAACGCTGCCATGCTCAAGGTTGGCGTCTCGAGAACACGTCGATGAGAACGAGGACGCCGAGGAATAGCCCCGCCACAAACGCCGCCCCCATAATCAGATCGGATTCGTTCGCGCGTCGAAGCTGCGGGAGCGCGAACGGCACGTGCTGATTGAGGAGTAGCCCGTTGTGCATTGCCACAGCCGTCCTCACGGCCGCCATTGTCCCTCGGCGCCGCTATGCTCGCCCCAGTGCTGGTCTCATCGACCTCCGCTACAATGAGTGCGTGGCCAAATCGTACACGGTTTCAGACGGCAAGATTGTCCTGACGCTCACGGCCGCGGACGAGGGCGGGTTCGTGGTTACGAGCTCACTCGAACCCGAGCTCGTCACGGAGGCAGACACGATCGAGGATGCATTCCGCATGGCCGAGGATGCTCTGCGGGCGCTCCGTACTTCCAGGGCAAAACTGCTTCGCAAGCTCGCGGCGTCTCGCCGGCGTTCCGCGTGAAGCGTCGGCAGTTCGAGCGCTACTTACGCGACGACGGCTGCTTTCTCCACCACCATGGCGGAAGTCATGACATTTGGGTGAATCCACGAACGGCGACGCCCGTGCCGCGGCACCCGACGCAGAAGCGCGGAACGGTCCGCGCAATCTGTCAGCGTCTCGGTATTCCGAGCCCGTTCTGATGACGGTCGGTCGTGGCGTTCTCCTTCAGGCCTGCGACGCACCGCGCGAGGACGGCGATTCCGGTTCGATCCACGATCGTGACTGCCACAGGAAATACATCCACAACCACATCCAGCAGAGCGCGGCGAACGCCACGATCGCTGCAAGCGTCGGCTTCAACGACGTCACCGCGCCAACGATCACGAGACCGCCCGAGAGGACATACGCCGCAAACGAAAACTGCATACCGCGCACGGTGGACAGGTGCACTTCCGCCTGAAAGGCGGAAGCCACGAGTCAACAAGAAGGGCGGGCCCTGAGGCCCGCCCAATCGTCAATCCTCAATCCCATCGCCAATCCCCAATCGCCAATCCGCAATTCAATCGGCAATCGGCAATCGGCAATCGGCAATCGACAATCGGCAATCGACAATCGACTTACTCCATCTCGTCCCTCGTAAAGGCCTCCTCGGGCTCCACGAAGTACTCCATCTCCCGTTCGAGCTCGAGCTCCTCGGGCGACGGCGGCGGCGGTGGCGGCGGTTCGTCCGCCGGGATGCGCACGTGCCGGTAGTACTCGAAGCCCGTGCCCGCCGGGATCAGGCGGCCCATCGTGACGTTCTCCTTCAGGCCCCGCAGGTGATCCACCTTGCCTGAAATCGACGCCTCGGTGAGGACGCGCGTGGTCTCCTGGAACGATGCCGCGGAGATGAACTAGTCGGTCGAGAGCGCCGCCTTCGTAATCCCCCGCAGCATCGGCCGGCCCTGCGCCGGGCGTCCGCCGCTGGCAATCACGCGCTCGTTCTCTTCCATGAAGCGGAAGCGATCCACCTGCTCCTCGACGAGGAACTCGGTGTCGCCCACCTCCTCGATCTTCACCCACCGCATCATCTGCCGGACGATCACCTCGATGTGCTTGTCGTTGATGTTCACGCCCTGCAGCCGGTAGACCTCCTGGATCTCGTTGACGAGATACGCGTGCA
>JAICJW010000425.1 GCA_025928215.1 Chloroflexia bacterium
CGAGTTCCGCCGACCCGTCTGCCACGTTGAACAGGTTCACTCGCCCCACCACCGCGCCACCCTCGGCCACCAGCAGGTGGAAGTAATCCGTCCCGGCAGCCTGCCACTCGAGCAGTTGCGCATGCCGCGTGTCGAACTCGGCGAAGAACTCGTCCCCCCGATCCGGTATCACCGCCGCGAAGTAGGCCCGATTCTCCCGCTCGAACGCAAGCACGGCTGGCGCGTGGTCGAGGCGGAGCAACTGAAGGTCTGGCATGCGGACACCGTCATTCGTCGCGTAGGGCATGGTGACTTCCTGACTGCAGGCATCGTTCCGGTGGTGCTTGGCTGCCGATGACAGGCGATACCAACCGATGGACTGCGTGAGCAAGTGATGATACGTAGCGTATCGGTCTGCCATCCGCTGTGCAAGGATGTGCCGGATAGCTGTGGCTCGGTCTGGCGCGTAGAGCCTGTTATGAACCGCAAGATGTAGTGGTTTTTGGCCCGAAAATCGGGTGTATGTATGGGGCCGAAACCACGAGATGTTGAACGTTCATACCAGCCTCCAGGAAGTTGAGATGCGTTGTCGCATCTCCGAGTGCGGATGGCGGTACAATGGTCGCCGGATTCGTGAGAGGACGGAGAAGATCAACGATGCCCATTGCACCTGTGTCCATTGTTGAGGCATTCCTGCGTAACGCGAAGCAGACACCGGAGAAGCCCTGCATCCATTTTGACGGGAAGACGTACTCATACGCATGGCTACGGCGGCGGGCGGAAGCGTTCGCGGGCGCGCTCAGTGCGTGGGGCATTCAGCCGGGAGATCGCGTTGCGCTCTTTCTGGAGAACTGCCCGGATTTCCTCGCGGCCTATCTCGGCGTTTGGCTCGCGGGCGGCGTGGTCGTACTCGTCAACACGCAGTACCGGCAGGTGGAGCTGCGTCATATCCTCAGCGATGCGGGTGTGCGCCTCTGTATCACTGATCGCGAGCGGCTGGCCGAACTCGAACGCGTGCGTGCCGATCTGCCCGATCTGGAAGCGGTCGTTGATGTTGACACGAAACTGGAAGTCTTCCTGGCGAGCGGATGGGATTACGCGCCGAACCTGCCCCGGCGCGACGATCTTGCGGTGATCGCCTACACCTCCGGCACGACGGGACGCTCGAAAGGCGCGATGCTCTTGCATCGGAATCTGATCGCCAATATCACGTCGCTGCGCGAGGCGTGGCATTGGACGGCGGACGATCATCTGCTGCTCGCGCTGCCGCTCTTCCACGCACATGGCCTGATGGTTGGCGCGCATGGCACGCTGACGGCGGGCGCGACGATGACGCTCCACCGCCGTTTCGATGCCGCGCCAATCTATCATGCGCTCTGCACCGAATCGCTGACGATGTTCTTCGGTGTGCCGACGATGTACATTCGCCTGCTCGCGGAGGCCGCCGCGCACCCGGAGCTGCGACCACACCCGCTCCGGCTCTTCGTCTCCGGTAGCGCGCCGCTCAGCCCGCAGACGTTCGCGGCATGGCAGGCGCTGACCGAGCAGGTGATTCTCGAACGGTACGGCATGACCGAGACGATCATGAATACGACGAACCCGTACGACGGCGAGCGGCGACCGGGCACCGTCGGCATGCCCTTCCCCCGCCAAGAGGCGCGCGTCGTGGATGTCCGCACGCGCGCGCCGCTCCCCGATGGCGAGACGGGCGAGATCGAGGTGCGCGGGCCGCACGTCTTCGCGGGATACTGGCAGCGGCCGGACGCCACCGCCGAAGCGTTCGACGCGGACGGCTGGTTTCGGACGGGCGATCTCGGCCACCGCAGCGCGGGCGGCTACTACACGATCAGCGGGCGCGCGAAGGAACTGATTATCAGCGGCGGCTACAACATCTACCCGCGTGAAGTCGAGGAAGTGCTGGCGCAATGCCCCGGCGTCGCGGAAGTCGCCGTCGTCGGCCTGCCGGACGCCGAGTTCGGCGAGCAAGTGGCGGCGGTCGTCGTCCGCAGCGATCCCACGCTCACCGCCGACGCACTGATTGCTTTCTGCCGCGATCAACTGGCGGGCTTCAAGAAGCCGCGCACCGTCCATTTCGTGGACACGCTGCCCCGCAACGCCCTCGGCAAGGTGCAGAAGCACCTTATTGGGGAAGCCATACGGGTCTAAGCATAGCTAATGATTCGCAGTATTACCGCCCACAAAGGGAATAATGGACATCTTGCCAATCTCCGAGGAGTGAATCGAAGCCGACGAGGAGGTTGTACACGCCAAGCAAGAGCAAACGTTTAGGGATCTCGGTCAGGGCGTTAATATTTGGAACGTAAAAACAGCCAAAGGAGCGTGGTGGGTAATCGAAGGCGATTACGTACCGATGAACCTATACACGCAGAATGCGACTTACCTCTCTGCTGATGAAGCTTATTCCTTCCATATGGGTATCATGTGGCGACTTCTTACGCGCCAGACTGGTGATCCGGAAAGCATATTGGGGAACGTTTCCTTTGGAGAAAAGCGATTCGCTTCTTCGAAAAGAAAGCTTGAGGAAGCAGCAAAGGCATGTTCTCAAGCGGAGGAGGTTGAGCAGCTTCAATCTGTGGGTGAGGCTGGTGAAAAAGGACCCTCCCTGAGCGCACGAACGGGCGGTCGCGGCGGCACTGATCGATGGTATAGTCGCGTAAGGAGTGGCGGTCCATGGAGCGTCACGCGAATGCCACCAACGGGCTGTTCGGGAGGGGGAGGATTATGCGGCTCTATCTGATGCGCGTCGCGACGATCGGCGAGGATGCGCCGGTCCCCAGCTACCTGATCCGCACCGATGAGGGGCGCAATATCCTCATCGATACCGGCTTCTCGCCCGCGGTAATCGCGGCGTCCCACGCGCCCGGTTTCCGGGGCCCGCCGATCCGCGACTACGTCCCGGTCGTCGACCGACTCGCGGCCCTCGGGGTCGGCCCGGGGGAGATCGACACCCTGATCGCCACCCATCTCGATCCGGACCACGCGGGCGCGATCGATGCGTTCCCGGGTGCGGAGATCGTGATCCAGCGGGTCCAATACGAGGCGGCGCGATCCGGCACGGACGCCCGCGCCGCCCTGACCCGGGCGAACTGGGACGCGCCGGGCCTGCGCTATCACCTGGTGGACGGCGACACCGAGCTCGTGCCGGGCGTCACCCTGATCGAGACGAGCGGGCATGTGCCGGGGCATCAGTCGGTGCTGGTCCGCCTGCCGGAGACCGGGCCGGTGCTGCTCGCCATCGACGCAATCGGCGAAGCCGCCCACGCGGACCTGGAGGAGGGCGCGATCCACCCCATGGACCTCGACGAAACGGCGCTGCGGGCGAGCAGGCGCAAGCTGCGCGACCTGGAGGTGCGGGAGGGCGTGGCCCTGACGATCTACGGGCACGATGGCCCCCAGTGGCGGACCCTCAAGCTGGCCCCGGACTACTACGACTAAGGAAAGTTAGCGCGGTTCGCGGCGGTCCATCCGGCGGAGTAGAGCTTGACGTGTTTGCCGTTCTCCCGGAGCACGCGAGCAAGCGGGGGTCGACTGACGAAACGTCAATCAAAGTACGCTAAGCCCGCACCCCCGGGTCGTCATGCGCCGCCCCCCGGTCCCCTGTGTCAGGAATCGACGTCGGTCAACGAGCCGTACCCATCGCCGCCGTGC
>JAICJW010000374.1 GCA_025928215.1 Chloroflexia bacterium
CCCCCCAATCGGCAACCGCTCATTCGGCGGCGGGCGATACAACGCCTCCTTCGATGCCCAGCCCGGCGAGTACAACACGCGCGCCAATAACGAGATTTGTGTCATCATCATGATCGAGTCGCCCGAAGGGATCAACAACCTCGATGCGATGCTCGCCGATGGTGGGATTGACGGCGTCTTCGTCGGCCCCAATGACATGCTCGGCAACATGGGCGAGACGCCCGCGATGTGGTCCGACGCGAAGGTCTTTCAGGAGGGGATGCAGCACATCCTTCAGACCTGCAAGAAGCATCACGTCGCCGCCGGTATCCACTGCGCCGACCATCAAGCCGTGAGCGACCGGATCGCCGAGGGATACCAGTATCTCGCGCTCGCCTCCGAGGCACGTTTCATGCTCCACGAGGCAACGATCGAGGCGCAATCCGTCAAGGGCTGGCAACCACGCACGCAGTCGGAAGTGATCAAGTATTGAGGACTAAGGACTAAGGACTAAGGACTAAGAGGGGCACGATCCATTTAGTCCTCAGCCCTCAGTCCTTAGTCCTCCCCGAAGGGGGAGCGATGGCAGAGTTCAAGGTTGTGCATACGAGTGCGCCGCCCGGCGCGCCACTGGAACACGAGCGCGAAGGATTGGCCGAGTTCGCGGACTGCCTCGTCAGTTACGGCAACCTGACGACGCCGGAGCAGTTGATCGAGCATTGCCATGACGCGGACGCGCTGCTGGTGCCCGGCGCGCATTTCACGCGTGAGGTGATTGACCATCTCGAACACTGCCGCGCGCTCGTGCGCTATGGCGTCGGCTACGACACGATCGATGTGCCCGCCGCGAGTGACCACAATCTGGTCGTCGTCAATATCCCGGATTTCTGCCTGCCGGAAGTGGCGAATCACGCGCTCGCCCTCCTGCTTGACTGCGCGAAGAAGATCACGCGGCAAGACAGATGGGTGCGGACGGGCGCATGGGGAGATCGCTCCTCCGGCTACCGCGCCCCGTTCCTCTCACCGATGGGGCCGATTCACGGCGAGACGGTCGGGCTGGTCGGGTTCGGGCAGATCGCGCGCGAGTTTCATCGCCGCCTCGTCCCGCTCGATGTCCGCGTGATCGCCTACGACCCCTATGTGCCTGCGGAACGCGTCGCCGCGCTCGGCGTCGAGATGGTCTCACTCGAAGAGGTGATGCGTCAGAGCGACTACATCTCCATCCACACGCCGCTCTTGCCGGACACGCGGCACATGATTAGCGCGGCGATGATCGCGCTGATGAAGCCGACGGCCTACCTCATCAACACCTCGCGCGGCCCCGTCGTGGACGAAGATGCGCTGATCGCCGCGCTGCAAAGCGGTGCGATTGCGGGCGCGGGCCTCGATGTCTTTGAGGTCGAACCGCTGCCGAAGGATAGCCCGCTGATGGCGATGGAGAATGTCGTGCTCGTCCCACATACCGCGAGCTACGCCGACGTCACGTTCGACATCATGTACCGCCGCGTCGGCGAGGAGGCGGCACGCGCCTTGCGCGGGCAGATGCCGAACACGCCGGTGAACCCGCAAATCAAATCGCGTCTCACCTGGCTGAACAAGTAGCCAGTAGTTGGTAGTCGGTAGTCAGAAGGAGTTACGCAGTCCGCGGGGAATTTTGGTGGAGCAGGCGTCAGCCTGCAATTTGGCAGGCTGAAACCTGCTCCACCAAAAGCGTGAGTCCTCAGAATGAAACGGGAGGTGACATCGTGGCGGTAACTGTCAGTCCGGACCTGAGCGTTCGGCAGGCCGAACTCGAAAAACAGTTCCCGTACTGGGAGAAGATCGGCGACTGTATTGACAACTTTATTGACGTCTTCGAGAACTACCGGCAGAGCGGGCATCCTGGCGGCTCGCGGTCGAAGCGGCATATGTTCGTCGCCCTCACGCTCGGCGGCTTCATGCGCTGGGATATTCGCCACCCGGAAAAGCGATTCGGCGACCGCTATATCCTCGTCGCCGGGCATACCGTGCCGCTCGTCTACGCGACGCTCGCGGCATACAACACCGCCCTGCGCGCGAAGTACGACCGCACGGGCGACCAGAAATACGCGGTGCCGGAAGCCGACGAGCGCCAATTGATGTGGCGGGACCTCCTCGGTTTCCGCAGGCATGGCGGCCTCGCGGGGCATGCCGAGATGGAGGGGAAGACGCTCTTCCTCAAATTCAACACCGGCCCCTCCGGCCACGGCGCACCGGCGGCGGCGGGCGAGGCGATGGCGCTGAAGCGCGCGGGCGCCGATGGCGTCAAGGTCTTCGCGGTAGATGGTGAGGGTGGCCTGACACCGGGTGCATGGCATGAGACGAAGAACTCGGCCTTTGGCCTCGGCCTCGATAATTTCTATACCCTGATTGACTGGAATAACTTCGGCATTGACGAAGTCGCGGTCGGTGATGTCGTCAACGGCACGCCGGAGACGTGGTTCGAGCCATACGGATTCCACGTTCACGGCACCGAGCGCGGCTCCGACTACGGCGCGGTGACGCGTGCCCTGCTCGAAACGATGGCGGCGCCAAACCCCGATCATGCCCCGAACATGACGTGGTTCAAGACGATCAAGGGGCGCGGCTACGGCGTCACGGGCTACAAATCGCACGGCACGCCGCACAAACTGAACGCCGAGCTCTTCTGGCAGGGCAGGCAGGAGTTTGCGGACAAGTACGGCGCGAAATGGCAAGGCTTCGGCGAGGCCGCGCCCTCCGACGCCGGGGAACTGCGCGCGCAGTTCGAGGCGAATCTGAAGGTGATCGCGGACACGATCACGAGCGACGACGCCCTCGTGGATTACCTCGCGGACCGCTTCGTCGAACTCGGCGATTCGGTGCCGGAAACGATTCCCGGCTTCAAACTCGATACCACGAAGAATCCGTTCGAGGACAAGCGCTTCTGGGACTTCAAAAATTACCCCGACGATCTCTTCGTCAAGCCCGGTGCGAATGCCCCGAACCGCGCGGGATTCGCCAAGTGGGGCGCGTACATCAATAGTCTCGGTCGCCAGCGCTATGGCCGTCCGCTCTTTCTGGCAATGTCCGCCGACCTCGCGGAATCAACAAACATCGCGGGCTTCGCGCTCGGCTATGGCGACACGCCCGGCTGGGGCCGCTATGAACGTCACAACGCCCCCGACGGTGCATTGCTCCCGCAGGAGATCACCGAGTTCACGAACTCCGGCGTGAGTGCCGGGATCGCCACGGTGAACTTCTCCCCGACGCCGTACGAGAACTTCGACGGCTTCTATGCGGCGCACTCCACCTATGCCTCGTTTTCCTATCTGAAGTACGGCCTGATGCGCCTCTTCAGTCAGGTCGCGCAGGATTCGGAAATCAAGGTTGGCAAGGTGCTCTGGGTCGCCGGTCACTCCGGCCCGGAGACGGCGGAAGATTCACGGACGCACTTCGGCATCTTCTCGCCGGGCGTGACGCAACTCTTCCCGGAAGGGCGCGTCATCAACTGCATTCCGTGGGAGTACAACGAGGTGCCGGTGCTGCTCGGGGCGGCATTCGCCTCGGACGTGCCGATCATCGTCCTGCACCTGACCCGGCCACCGATCCAGATCCCCGATCGTGCCGCCCTCGGCATGGCCTCCCACTTCGAGGCCGCCATGGGCGCCTATCTGATCCGTGATTACAAAGCGGGTCAGCCGCGCGGCGGCACGATTCTCGTGCAGGGCACGATGTCCACGGCGAACACCGTCAGCCTGCTGCCGAAACTGGATGAACTCGGCCTCAATGTCAAACTCGTCGCGGTCGTCAGCCCGGAGTTGTTCAAGCGGCAGCCGAAGGAATATCAGGAGAAGATCATCTCACCCGCCGACCAGCTGGACATGACCTACATCACGAACAGCGCCCGCCGCCTGATGCGCGATTGGGTGACGCACCGGCTGGCCGACGAATACGCGATGTCGTCCGATTACGACAATCGGTGGCGCACGGGCGGCAGCCCCGCTGAGGTCTATGAGGAGGCGCATCTCTCGCCAGACTACATCCTCAAAGGCATCCAGCGGTTCGTCACGGAGCGCGAGCAGCGGCTTGGCAGCATCGCGGCGGCATTGGAGGCGGCGCGACCCCAGTAATTTGCGGCTGGCAGCGGCGGGCTTTCGCCCGTACGGTTCAGTTTCCGCCAGACGCCGATACCTCCCGTCCATCCGTAGGGGCGGTTCGTGAACCGCCCTCTCGCGACGTCTGGGCGCTGTCTGGGGCGAGCCAAGCGACCCGGGGAGGGCGGTTCACGAACCGCCCGTACGAACGAGTTATGGCATGGAGCGACGCTGACGGGTGTCCAGCTTCAGCTCACGCGGGCGAATTTCTGGAAGGTGTGGCAGCCGTCCGGCACGAGGCCGGGGCGGACGCCCATCGTATAGGTGACCTCGCCGACGTAGATATCGCCATGCGAGTCCACCGCGATGTCGTGCGGTCCGACGAAGTTGCCCGGAGCACAGCGGTCCATCCCGCCCCAGCGTGCCAGCACATTGCCCGCCGCGTCATAGACGCTGACGCG
>JAICJW010000534.1 GCA_025928215.1 Chloroflexia bacterium
CCCGGCCCGCCCCGCCACTGGCACGCGACGCGAGGACGCGTCAGTACCCTGTGAAATCCTTGTCTACTGAGGGCTTACCCCGCGTAGTGCATGCCGGTTTCGGCCATCGTGATCGGCGCGCCCTCGTGTTGAACACCCGCGCCAACGACGCGCCCGACATAGAGAATATGGCTGCCGGTTGGGATTGCCTGCTCCACTGCACACTCGACGTAGGAGAGCGCGGCGGCAAGGACCGGCGTCCCGGTCGTCGGCGCTTCGGTATACTCCTCGCCCTCAAGTTTGTTCCCGACGCGCTCGGCGGGCTTGACGAACTTGAGAAGCAATTCCTTCGCGCCACTCGGCACATTCTGGATATTGAAGACCTTCCCTGCGTCGATTAATTTGCGGGTGTGGGCCTCCTCCTGGATGGCGACGACGACGTACGGCGGGTCGAACGAGGTCTGGGTGAGCCAGTTCGCGGTCATCACATTCAGTTCGTCGCCCGCGCGCGACCCGACCAGGTACAGGCCGTATGTCACCTGCATGAGGGCTGCGGATTTGGCTTCGTCGTTCACGATGGCCCCCTTCTTTGCTGATTCCGATTCCGTCTACCGAGCGTACCACGTCGTGCCCGCGCGCGATAGGTTTGTGATACGAACGATCATTCATCCTGGACATGCGCGAGAAACCACGATTGCGCCCCTCCCGCATGCAGCGTATCCTAAGCGATCAATGCCACGGATTTCTGGCGCTTGCATACTGCCCGCGATGAATGGAAAAGACGGTACGGTCGGCAACGACACCTCCTGGTACCGGAATGAAAGGACGCTACCTGATGCTCGCCATACAGATCACGCCCCCCATCGCGCCTGACGACCTGAAGCCGATTGAGATCGCGGAACCCGAACTGGGGCCGGGCGAGGTGCTGGTGCGACTGCAAGCGGCGGCCCTCAACCATCGCGATCTCTACCTTCTGCAAGGGGGGCGAACACCGGCGGGGCAGGCGTTCATTATCGGCTCGGACGGCGCGGGAACGGTGGAGGCGATTGGCCCCGGCGTGCGCGAGGCGGGCGTCGGCGATCAGGTGCTCGTGTATCCCTCGATGCGCTGGGGCAACAAAGAGAGCGCCCCCGGCCCCGGCTTCGAGGTGCTCGGCGGCGCGGACGATGGCACCTTCGCGCAATACATCGCGCTGCCGCTCGAAAATGTCCGCCGCAAGCCGGATCACCTCTCGTGGGAGGAAGCGGCGGCGCTGCCCCTCTCCGGTATCACCGCCTACCGCGCGCTCATCCCGCGCGCCGGGTTGCAGGCGGGGGAGAGCGTGCTCATCCACGGCATCGGGGGTGCGGTGGCGCTCGCCGCGTTGCAGATCGCCGTGGCGAAGGGGGCGCGCGCCATCGTCACCAGCAGCAGCGACGCCAAACTGGAACGCGCGCGCGCGCTCGGCGCCGCCGTGACGATCAATTACGCGCAAACGGACTGGCTGGAAGCCGTCAACGAGGCGACCGAGGGAGAAGGGGCGGATGTCGTGCTCGAAAGCGTCGGGCAGGCGACCTTCGCGGGGAGCATCAGCGCCGTCAAAGCGGGCGGGCGGATCGTTACCTTCAGCACGACGACGGGCGGCACGCCGACGATCAATATCCGCGAACTCTTCTGGAAGCAGGCGACGATCCTCGGCACGACGATGGGCAGCCCAATGGACTTCACCGGCCTTCTCGAACTCTACCGCGCGCACACCCTCCACCCGATCATTGACCGCACCTATCCGCTGGCGGAGGTTGGCGCGGCGTTCACGCGGCTGGAAGCGGCGGAGCAGTTCGGCAAAATCGTCCTGACGATCCCATGAGTGGCGGCGCGAGCCACGCGGACGAGCGGCACGCATTTCACGCGCCGGACGGCATCACCATCCTGCCGTTCGCGTTACCGGGGCTCGCGCGTCTCTCCTTCGTCGAGGGGCGTCTCCCGCCCCGACCGGAGCCGTACCCGATCCACCTGCACGGCACGCTCGAACAGGTGACGTATGTGCTGACGGGCCGCATCACGGTCACAATGTGGGATACCGAGATGGGCAAACCGAGGTCCTTTGCGGCGATCAGTGGAGATGCGTTCGTGACTCTGCCCCTGCAAACTCTCGCTTTCGCGAACGCGGGGCCGGCGGAGGCGCGTGTCCTCTTCATCTGCGCGCCCGCCTATCCCTCAGACGACAGTGATACCCGACTGGTCGCGACGCACCACGCCGCAACCGACGATGAACGTGCGTGGTCGCGCGAACGCCACCAGGCCGCGCTCAGCGCGCTCGCCGCCATCGTGCGGGCGCGTACCCGCATACCAGATGAGAGCGGTTTCGCGGTACCTGATGCTGATGAGCGTTTCAATGGTGGCGGCCTTTA
>JAICJW010000480.1 GCA_025928215.1 Chloroflexia bacterium
CTCCGCATATGCCTCAGCCCGGATCGAGCGCGCATGCTTAATCGCGGCGTTCGGCGTTCGGTCCCGCACATCAAGGAGTGCCATCCAACCCACGGCCCGTAGTGCCTGCGCAAGGCCGGCAGCATTGCGCATGTTCCCGCTCTCCCCATGCCCGACAACGACCGTCGGACATGACGCGGCGGTGCGATCGGATGGTGTCAGCGCCTCGGCAATACGTTCAATTCCGAGCGAGAATCCAACCGCAGGCAACGGTTGCCGCGCGCCGAGGATCGTCGCCAGGTCGTCATACCGGCCGCCGCCGCCCAATTGCACCTGCTCCGCGCCATCGGCGTATACCTCGAAAAGAACTCCGGTATAGTAATGCAACCCCCGACCGAGGCCGAGATCGAGAACAATCTCATCCGGTGAGATGTCGTATGCGTCGAGCAACGAGATCACCGACCGCAAACGGACGACTGCGTCCATCGCCATATGTTCGGCGGTCAGTAGCGATTCCAGTTGTGGGAAGACTTCGGCGGGAGCGCCACGAAGCATAACGAGACGGCGGAGGAAATCGAGCGCCCGCCGTACGTCGTTCCCTTCCACTCGCCGGGCCATTTTCCGAATCAACCCCTCGGCGATCTCCTCCGGGGTCCGGCGGTGCCCGTCCAGGGAGATGCCTGCCTCACGTAAGAGCGACAAGAAGGCGTCACGATCAGGCGGTTGCACGGTGGGCGGAGGCGCGTGGTGCATCTCCTCTTCGAGCATCGCCGCAAGCGCGGGATGGATCCGCTCGCCGCGCGGATCGTCCGGCCGCAATCGCTCCATGCTCCAGACGAGCCATTCGCGCACCCGCTCATCCAGCGGCAACCCCGCAAGGAAGCCCCGCACGATGCCAACATGACCGAGTACAATTCGCACCGTGGGCAGCCCGGCTGCCCGCAGGGCCGTTACCGCCGTGCCGATCACCTCGGCATCCGCCGACGCGGTCGCCGCGCCGAGCAATTCTACCCCGACTTCCGTGAACTGCCGGTATCGCGTTTGCCCCGGCCGCTCATAGCGAAAGACCGGGCCGTGATAGGCGACGCGAATCGGCAGAGGGGCGCTTTGCATCGTTGCGATGGTACTCCGCACAACCGATGCGGTGAACTCCGGGCGCAAGCACAAATCCCGATTCCGGTAGCGGAAGGCGTACATCTGCTGCACGCGCTCTTCCCCGGCCTTGCGCAGGAAGAGTTCGGTGGACTCAATCACCGGGAAGTCCATCAGCGCGTAGCCCGCTTTCGCGCACGCTGCAAGGATGCGCGCGGCCAACGTCGCATGCGCGGCATGCAGCGCGGGCGGAATGTCGTTCATCCCCCGCACTCGCTCCACCGCCATATTCGTCGCCTGCCGCATTGCCATCCGTATACGCTCCCAATCACTACGCGCCGGGCTCTATCGTACCACGTCCTCCCCCACTGATCGCCTTCGGGGAAGGGCAGGCTGAGACCCGCTACCACCCCCAAATAGCCGCTCGGTCACTGCGGGGGCGATAGCGAGGATCGCAGCGTCGCCTTCAGACGCTTGGCGAGCGCCTGACTGACACGGTCGCGCACCTTTGTCACTTCCGCCTCTGACAGCGCGCGATCCGGCGCCTGCATTGTCACCGCGAAGGTCAGGCTCTTCTTCCCCGCTGGCACCTGATCGCCGCGATAGAGATCGAAAAGTTCCACGCGCTGTCCGAGGGAGCCGACCGCCTGCGCGATCACCTGCGCGACATCGGCCGCCGCGACGGATGCATCAACGACAACGGCGAAGTCATTTTCGGTTGCCGGGTAGCGCGACGTTACGGGCAGTTGGCGGAGCGCGCCGCGCCGCGCCGCGACGGACGCGACGATTGGTTCCAGATCGAGTTCCGCGAGCATCACCCGCCCGGTCATCCCGAAGGCGTCAGCAACGCGCGGGTGTATCTCGCCGATTACTCCGAGCGACTGGTTCCCCGCCGATATACGGGCGCAGCGGCCCGGCTGAAAAACAGGATCGTCCGCCGGTACAAACGTAAGCGATCCAATGCCCAGGGATAGTAGTGTCGCTTCGACGATACCCTTCACATCGAAATAATCGTACGCGCGCGGCGTCACGCCCAGCGACCGCTCCGTATCTACGCCCGCCAGCACGACACCGAGCGTCAACCGCTCATCGGGCAACTCGCCCGGTTCGCGCGGTAGATAGATATTCGCAACCTCGCCAATCGCCACGCCGCTCGTGAACTTCAGGTTGTCGGATGCGGTGGCGAGAAGGCTAGCCCGCAAGGTCGGTCGCATCCCTGCCCACTCGCCCATCGGATTGACGAGTCGGACAATCGGCGTTTCCGCCGCGCCCGGCCCGCCCACCACCGCCAGACGATCCAGTGCCTCCGCGCTGATGAAGGAATATGTACTCACCTCGATCAGCCCCGCGTTTGCCACGGCATCACGCGTCGCCTCCCGTGCGATCCAGCGGTCGGAGCGAATGACATGCGGCGTCGTGCCGTCAATCATCGTCGCAGGCACGGTTTCGTAGCCGATAATCCGGGCCACTTCCTCAACGATGTCTTCCGGTCGTGCGACATCGGCACGGTGCGGCGGAATCGCGATCGTCAGAACGGGATCGGCATCGCCGGAAACATCAACGCCGAACTGGAGGCGTGTCAGCACATCGCACACCTCCTCGAGCGGATACGCGACGCCGAGCACCGCCCCAATCTTGCTGAAGGGCATTGTCAGCGAGCGCGGCTGGGGCGGATTCGGGTAGAAATCGCTGTAGCCAACAATCCGTGCCCCCGGACAGAGCAGCATAATCAACTCCGCAACGCGCCGCGCGCTTGGCATCGTCAATTCCGGCTCCAAGCCGCGCTCGTACCGCGCGGAGGCATCGGTGCGGATATTCAACGCCTGCCGCGTGTGACGGATGGTACGCATCTCCCACGTCGCTGCCTCGATCAGTACGTTCATCGTGCGATCCACAATCTCCGAGCGCGTGCCGCCGATGATACCGCCGAGGTCGGTCA
>JAICJW010000344.1 GCA_025928215.1 Chloroflexia bacterium
CGATCGTCTTGCCTTTCGCCGTGAATGCGTCGCGCAATTTCTCGGCCCACTCAATCGGGCAGGTCGTGTCCGCGAATGAGTGGTGAATGGCGACCGGGCAATCCACGCGGTCAAGGTAATAGATCGGCGACATCCGGCGGTACGCCTCCGCGATTTGGTCGGGCGGCCCGAACTGCTCCGTTACCTTGTCGCCTTCACCGCCACTGCCGGGGGTCGCCCAGCGGGTATGGCGCGCGGTGTAGTTATCCATCTCATCGCCGGAGACGGTGCCGTAGAGCGTCGCTGCCTTGATCTGCCCCTGTGTCGTGACGAGGACTTGCTGCGTGATACCGCCGCCCATGCTGTGCCCCATCATACCGACGCGCGTCGCGTCCACGGGTGCGACGAAACGGATCGCGTCGAGCAGATTGCGCACATCATAGGTGTACCCCGGCTCCAACTGATATTCGCCCTTGTCCGACCCCGCGTAGTTGCGGTAATCGGTCGCGAGGGTGGCGTAGCCGTTCGAGGCGAAGAACATGTCCTCGCGCAGCGTGTCGTAGCCGGTATCGTAGGCGTTGAAGGCGAAGTGCCCGTGATTGATGAGCAGCACCGGCCACGGCCCGTCCCCCTGCCCGACCGGCAGGCACATCAGCCCCGTGATCGTCAGATTGTCCGAGCGATGCGAGACGACGAACGCCTCAACACCATTGCCCGGGAGGCCGTAGCTATTCCTGATCGTGAAGTCGCCGCCGTTCTGCGGGCGATGCCAGATCGAATCCATGTACCGCGCGACCGGGCCGGGCGGGGTGTCGTCGGCAGCGATCGGTAGAGCAGAGGCCATCGCCGCCGTGAATCCGAGTCCGGCCGCCCCTTTCAGAAGTGTGCGCCGAGGGAATGCGCGATCGAGCGTCATTTATTCATCCTCCTACGATCATCATTCGTGCGTCCGCCCGAAGGGTGGTACGGATAAGTTCGGCGGCGCGCGTGCCACTCACCACAGCACCCTCGATGGACGACGATTCGGTCACTTCGCCCGCCAGCATGAGCGTTGGGAAGCGGGTGCGGTTCGACGGCAACCGCTCGCGCGTCCCGGGCGGCTGGGCATACTGACCGAACGCGGTGTAATGGACATCCACCAGGTCCGCCCCCTGCTCGATGCCAGAGTGCGGGAACCACTTCGCCAGCGTCGCGAGGACTGCGCGTGGCAGGATTTCGCGCCGGTATCCCTCATCCGCGCACGCCTCGGCAATTGAGGCCGCGACGAGCAGATAGCCGTGTTCGGTTCTGCCGGGGTGCGTCGCGTTGGTGATCTGCATGGCGAGGTGGAACCCCGTCTCCATCCGGCGCGTACCGGCCAGCGCGTCGCTGTTGACGAGAATTTTCTTGTCCGGATAGAGGGAGCGCGGCAATTTCCACGCGAGCGTCGTGGATGGCAGACCGATGGTCGGGATGCGCCGGGCGACTGGTGCGTCGTGCGGTTCGAGCAGCCGCCGCGCTTCCGGTGGCGTCGCCGCGACAACGACTGCGCTCCCCTCCACTCGATCGGTCGCGCCATCTGGCCGCGCGATCTCGATTGCGGTTATGCGCGTGCCGTCTTCGGAGGGGATGAGCGCGGTCGCGCGTGCTTCCATCTCGATCACGCCCCCGGCTTTCCGCACCGCTGCGGCGATCACCTGCGGGATTGCGCCGAGGCCGTCGCGCGTCGTCACGGTCTGACCGGAGGCGAGCATCTTGTAGACGAAGCGGAAGTTCTTGCTGCTCGTGTCGAGCGCGGCGTTGAGGAAAATGCCCGTGAAGAAGGGTCGGAAGAAGCGCTCGATGCTTTCGGCAGAGAAGCCGAAGCGTCGCAGGTATGCTTCGGTCGGCTCGTCGCGCGTGTCGGCCCAGATGTCGGCGATGTGCGTGCGCAACACCGACGCGCCGAGTGCGCCGAGCCGCGCCTTGTCCGCCAGCGACATGAGGCGAAAGGTAAGCAGGTCTTTCGGGTTGGTGCTGAAGGTGAAGGGCGCACCGTAATCGTAGCAGATCGCGCCCCGGTCGTACGGGCGGATCAGCGCGGCGCCGAAGCCGACATCGTCCATCAGGCGGCGCGTCTCCGGATAGGCGCGGAAAAGCACCTGAAAGCCGTCGTCAATCGGCAACCCGTCGCGCATCCGCGTGTGGACGCGACCGCCGAGGTAATTGGACGCCTCGAAAAGCCGGACGGGCACGCCCGCAGTGACGAGGCGGTATGCGCAGGCAAGCCCCGCCATGCCGCCGCCGATGATGAGAACGGGCCGTTGGTCGCCGGGTGGCGTTGCGGATGCGTTCACGAATTCCCCCGTCGGTGATGGAAGCCGGACTGATCGTCCGGGGAAGGGTAACACGTTTTGCGGTGGTCGCAGGCGTCAGTATGCGACGGCGGCGTTCGGCAGGCTGAAGTTCGCCACCACCCCGGATGACCCCGTCAGCTCGTATAGAGCGGGCCGACGACGCCGGTCGCGGCCATCGCGGCACGGCTAATGTCGCCGATCACCTGCTCGCCGACCTGCTGATCGGGGAAGTTCTCACAATAGACCGCGATGATCAGCCGGCCGTTCGGCGCGAGGATGAACCCGGCATCGTTCGTCACACCCGTGATGGAACCGGTCTTCGACCCCCAGCGGATCGCGCTATGCTGCGGGAGATAGCGGGAGATGCGATTGTGGTTCTGCTGCTTTTCAAGCATCGCGATCATGGCGTCGCACGATGCCCGCGATGCCGCCGCGCCGTCGAGGATCGCGCGGATTGCTACGGCGTAATCGTTCGGCGTGGCGAGGTTTTCTTGCTCGTCAGCGGCGGCGGGGCGGCCCTTCATCTCACGCCCGAGAAGCGAATTCTTCATGCCGAGATCGTGCATCGTCCGGTTCACCGGCTCCATCTCAGCCATGCGGATGAGGATATTGGTCGCCATATTGTCGCTGATCGAGATCATTAGATAGATGAGATCATTGAGCGTCAGTTCGAGGCCTTGATGCATATTGACCAGCACGCCGCTGCCCGGAGTCATGTCCGCCTCCGACGTGACATGGCGGTCGTCGAGCGACCGCTTTCCGGCGTCAATCTGCCGGAAGATCTCCACCATGATCGGAATCTTGACCGTACTTGCCGCGCCGAACTTCCGGTCGCCGTGGTGCGACCATGCCGCGCCATCCGGCCCGATCAGCGAGACACCGACGGTCCCGCTCTCGCTCGCCTGCGCGACGACGTCCTCAACCATGCTCCAGTTCGTCGTCATCTTTGCCATGTTGCTCCCCCACCGCTCAGTACGACACCACGCTGCCTGCTATATTCGCACAAATTGGGGCGGAAAGAGCGGCAAACGTCGGGTAATCAGCCGCGCGGTGTGGTAGACGACGAAGATTTCGAGCGCGAAGGGCAGATAGCCGCCGTAGCCGAGGGCCGGCATTTCGAATAGTTTGGCGAAGCCGACGTACGGGACGGTGTAGTACCACTTCGGCAGCGACCAGAAATTCCACATCTCCCAGAAGAAGCCGCAGATCAGCCCGGCGGCCATCAACCGCCCGACGCGCGCATACGCCCGCCCACGCAGCAGCCCGATCACACTCGGCTCGCCGAAATGATCGTTGATCGGGTCGAGAATGAGCAGTAGCGAGAGCCAGAGAAAGGGGAAACACTGGCGCGGAAAGAGCAGCGAGAGCGCGAGCGTCGCGATGCCCGCCACGATGATGGCAATGATGATCTGCGCCGGTAATCGTTGCGGAGCGTTCACTGGCCCGGCATCGCCACCGAACGTGCCGAGCAACTCGGCGACGCCGAGAACGGCGGGGATGACGGTGCTGAAGGCCAGCGACGCCCAGAAGATATACGCGGCGGCGCTGAAGGGGCGATAGTTGATGTAGTGCCAGTTACCGACATACCGATTCAGTCGCTCGAAGTACCACCAGAAGGGCGCGGAGGCAATGAATAGCGCGACGAATCCGCGGTGGCTCCGCCGCCACAGCGACGTGCCGCTCCGCGCCTCCGTCAGCGCATCCACGATAAGGATGAAGCCGAGCCAGAGCGGAAAGAACGAATAGTGCGCGAGCGGCCCGACGCGCCCCCACGCGTTGACCCATGCCACCGCATTGATGGTTGCCCCGACGATGAGGCGCGGCAGCCATTGCGCTGGCACGGCGGGTCGCGATCGTGATTGAGACGTGTCGTTCAGTACGGTCTGCATTAATTCTATCAACGATTTCCCGGTGGAGGCAAGCTTCCAGGCTGCCTCCACCGTCTGCTCACGTGTGCCTCTGCGCGCGTCCCTACTTGTGCCGCTCGAACCAGCCAATGATCCGTTGGAGGCGATCCACGCGGTGGAGCGGGCCGCCATCGCGGCTCATGCCGTGCGGCTCTTTCGGGTAACGGACGAGTTCAGTCTCGACGCCGAGTTTATGCAGCGCGTTGTAGACTTGCTCCGCCTGATCCATCGGGCAGCGGTGATCTTCTTCCTCGTGCTCGATGAAGAGCGGCGTTTTGCAATTGGCGATGTGCGTGATCGGCGAGTTGCGCGCGTAGATCTCCGGTTCGTCCCAAGGCATGCCGCCGAAGTAATCGCCCAACCAGAGCGTGCCGGTATCGTCCGCGAGCGCGAGCGTTGTCAGATTGGAGACACAGCGCTGCGTCGCGGCGGCGCGGAAGCGATTGGTCTGCGTGACGAGCCAGTCGGTCATGTAGCCGCCGTACGAACCGCCCGTGACATAGAGGCGGTCGGTGTCTATATATCCCTGACCGATCACATAATCTACAGCCGCCATCACATCCATCGTCGGCTTGGTGCCCCAATCCTGATAGATACTTGTGCAAAATTCCTCGCCGTACCCCTGCGAGCCGCGCGGGTTGCAGTAGACGACGACGTACCCTTGCGCCGCGAAGAACTGGAACTCGTGGAACCAGCC
>JAICJW010000067.1 GCA_025928215.1 Chloroflexia bacterium
CGGCTGGCAAGCTTCGCGCCCGTCGTCGAGGTCGTCACGACCTATGCGGAACCCTGGACGACGGAGCGCATCACCCCCGAGGGCCGCCGGAAACTGCGGGCCAGCGGCTTCGCGCCACCGATCCCCGGTGAGGAGATGGCATTACCTGTCGCGCCTGACTGCCCCTACTGTGGCTCGCACCATACCGCGCTGGAAAATCCCTTCGGTCCGACGCTCTGCCGCGCCATCTACTACTGCCATGATTGCCGCCAACCTTTCGAGCAGTTCAAGACGGTCTAAGGCGATGAAACGGCATCTCGCCCTTCTCCTGTTCATTGTCGCCCTCCTGCTGCCCGCATGCGGCGCGCGTGCGGCGACACAGAATGTTGCCTCGCCAGTCGTGGATACACCCGCGCCGACAGAACCGCCGACCGACACCTTTCAGGTACTCAATCACTGGCCGCATGACCCGTCGGCATATACCGAAGGGTTGATCTATGCCGATGGCATGTTCTTCGAGAGTACGGGCCTCAATGGTGCATCGAGCCTGCGGAAGGTAGATGCCGAGACGGGGCAGGTGATCGCAAGCCTCCCCCTCGATCCGGCGTATTTTGGCGAAGGGCTAACCCTCTTCAACGGCAAACTGATCCAACTGACCTGGCAGTCGCACATCGGCTTCGTCTATGACCTCACCTGCTTCTGCCTCGAACGCACCTTCACCTACGATGGCGAGGGATGGGGCCTGACGCACGATGACCATGACCTCATCATGAGTGACGGCACGGAGACAATTCGCTTCCTCGACCCGGAGACCTTCGCGGTCGTGCGGACGATTCGCGTTGCCGATCACGGTCAACCGCTGACGAACATCAACGAACTCGAAGACGTGCATGGTGAGATCTACGCGAACATCTGGCTGACGAACCGCATCGTCCGCATTGATCCCGCATCAGGCGCGATCCTCGGCTGGATTGACCTGACCGGACTGCTGCCCGATGCCGACCGCAGCCCGTCCCTTAACGAACTGAACGGCATCGCCTACGATGACGCGGCAGATCGCCTCTTCGTCACCGGCAAAAACTGGCCTACTCTCTTCCAGATCGCGCTCATCCCAGAATAACGGCGGAAATAGCACCAGAGACCGTCGAGAAGCAATTGGATAATCCGTTCATCGGTGATACTGCTTTGTGCTGCTCGCCGTTCTTCTTGCTATCGCAGCACGCATGTATGACAATGTCATACAAAGGAAGGGAAAGGCATGGCGCATGTCTTTCGATTGCACTGGGATGACTGGAACGAAGAACACATCGCTCGGCACGGTGTCACGTTTGAGGAAGTGGAGGAAGTCACCGCCAACCGCCCATTTACGACACGAGGACGGAAAGATCGTTATCGCCTGATCGGTCAGACGGATGCCGGACGATTGCTCACCGTCATCGTTGCGCCGCGCGGTGGCGGAGAAGCGTATGTCCTACCGCACGGGATGCCACGCGCGAAGAACGGCGGTTATATCAACGGCATGGAGCATGAGATGGCAACAGACGCGAAGACGAAGAAACGAAGCCCTGACTTCGCATCCATCGAGGAAGAGGCGGAGTTTTGGGATACTCATGACACAACAGACTATGAGCACGAGTTCGAACCCGTCGAGTTGACGTTCGAGCGACCGCTCAAACATACATGGATGCTCTCCATCCGGCTGGACAAGGAGACATTCGAGGCGCTCCGGGAGATCGCCAAGCCGAAGAGGTTGGGTGCCTCGACGCTGGCGCGGATGTGGATTCTGGAGGAACTGGAGCGGGTACGGAAGCAGGAAGGGGAGGCCCGGTGAAGATCACGAAGATCGAGACGATCCACGTCGAGGATTACCCGCATATCCTCTTCGTCGCGGTGCATACCGACGAAGGGCTGATCGGCTATGGCGACACCTTTTACATGACGGATGCCTTGCGCGGCTACGTCCATCAATTTGCCGCGCCGATGCTGCTCGGGCACGATCCGCTCGCGATTGAACTCCACTGGCGGCGGCTGTACGAGGTGATCGCGCACATCGCGGGCAAGGGCGCGGAGATTCGTGGCCTCTCGGCGATTGACGTTGCTCTGTGGGACATTCTCGGGCAGGCGGCGGGCATGCCGGTCTGGCAGGTGCTCGGCGGCGCGGCGCGGGACCGGATCAAGACGTACAACACCTGCGGCGGCCCGAGTTACGGGCGCCCGACGCGCGGCGGCTCCGGCTACGGCGTGGACCACGGCAACGACGCCGGGAAGTATGAAGACCTAATCGCCTTCATGACCCGCGCGGACGAACTCGCGCTCGATCTCCTCAGCGAGGGGATCACCGGCATGAAAATCTGGCCGTTTGACTATATCGCCCACACACCGGGCAAATACGACGACTGGCGCACCTTCAAAGGCGCGTCCGATCCCGACCTGCGCACCCTCGGCGGGCAGCGGATTGACAACGCGGACCTCAATCGTGGTTTGGAGCCGTTCCGCAAGATTCGCGCGGCAGTCGGCGATAAGATGGAGATCATGGTCGAGGGGCACGGCTTCTGGTCGCTCCCGGCGGCGAAGAAAATCGCGCATGCATTGGAGGAGTTTGAACCCTACTGGCTCGAAGACCTGATGCGCGCGGACGACATCGGCGCGCTGGCCGAGTTGCAGCGGAGCACGACGATCCCGCTCCTCGTCAGTGAATATCTGACGACGCGCTACGAGTACAAGCCGGTACTGGAGCAGCGCGCGGCAGAGATCATCATGATTGACCCGACGTGGGCGGGCGGTATCACCGAGAGTAAGAAGATCGCCACGATGGCCGAGACGTACAAGCGCCCCGTTGCGATGCACGACTGCACCGGCCCCTTCACGCTCTTCGCGGGCGTCCACCTCGCGATCAACGCGACGAACGCCGTCTATCAGGAATCGCTGCGCTCCTACCTGCGCGTCACCTACCCGAATCTCGTCACCGAGATCGTGCGGGTTGAGGACGGCCATATCCTCGCCCCGACCACGCCCGGTCTCGGCACCACTCTCCTGCCCGAAGTCCGCGAGCGCCCGGACGTGACGATCGTGGAATCTCTATTGTAGCAGTCACAATAGATTGGAAAATGTCGGCCCTCGTTAGTATGCGGACGGGTCCAGGACCCTTGTATCATCGCGCTTCGCGCCGGAAGCCGCCTTCGAGCCATGTTTGAAGGGTGGCGAGGAAGGGTACGGCGTCACTTTCATCGCAGAGGCGGGCGTCGTAGGTGAGGCCGAGGATGGCGATGGAGCGGATTGCCAACGCGCCGTCAATGGCGACGGGTATCTCGCGCACGCTGTCCACACTGAGGATGGCGGATTGGCCCGGCGGGATGATCGGCGCGGAGCGGAGGGTGCCCAACGGGCCGGGGTTCGTGACCGTGAACGTGCCGCCCTGGATGTCTGCGAGTGTCAGGCGATTCGCCCGCGCTGCTGTAATGACCCGGTGGAGCGCCTTCGCCAAGCCGACGAGCGACCAATCCTGCGCGTCGTGGATGACCGGCACTTGCAAGCCGTCGTCCGTCGTGACGGCGACGCCGAGATTGAGAGCGGGAACGATCTCCCGCCCTTCCGCCGTCCAGCGGCTGTTGACGCGCGGATGCTTCCGTGCCGCGATGACCATGCCGCGCATGATGAACGGCATAAAGGTGAGCGGTACGCTATGCTCGGCCTCGAATGCCGGGCGTAGCGCCGTTCGTGTGGCGATCAACGCCGTCCAGTCCACCGTCGTGTAGACGCGTGCCATCGGTACCTCGCGCACCGCGCGCGTCAAGTTCTCCGCCGTCATCCGGCGGATACGAGTGAGGGGAATGAGGTCGTCGGTGGGCGGAGAGGGTGGTTCGCGAACCGCCCCTGCGGGGCGTGCTGCCAAAATATCATTGCGCGTCACGCGGCCATTGCGGCCCGTCCCGGTGACGGTCGCGGGGTCAATGCCGCGTTGCGCGCTCAACACCCGCACGGCAGGCGAATACCACACACGCTCTCCCCGCATCGTCGCACGCATCGGTTCGTCCTTTCCTTGAACCGCCAAGAGACCACGAGCGCCAAGAAAATACAAAAAGGTACGAGAAACGATGCCCTTTCTCTTCCTGGCGCTCGTGGCGTCTTGGCGGTTAGTCTCCCGGTATGTCGCTGTGCTTTTCGATGAAAGCGTCAATCAGTTTGCGGGCGATGCTGAGGCTGGGCGGGACGCGAGGCAGGGTATCGGAGCGGAACCAGGCTGCCTCCGCGACTTCGTTTGTATCCACACAGATCTCGCCGCTCGCGTAGGTCGCGGTGAAGCCGACCATCAGGGAGTTCGGGAAGGGCCACGACTGGCTGCCGAAGTAGCGGATGTCCTTGACTTCGATGCTCACTTCTTCCCGCAGTTCGCGGCGGACGGTCTCTTCGAGGGATTCGCCCGCCTCAACGAAGCCGGCGAGCACGCTGAAGAAGGCGGCGGGGAAGTTCGCGTTGCGCGCCAGGAGCAGTTCGTCGCCGCGCTCGACGGCAACGATCACCGCCGGGGCGATGCGCGGGTAATTGACGAGGCCGCAGTTTGGGCACTCGGTGGCGCGGTCCACCTTGTGATAGACCGTGCGCGTGCCACAGTGGCCGCAGAATTGGTGCGTGCGATCCCACGCGATGATCTGCACCGCCCGCCCAGCGAGGAAAAAGAGGTCGTCCGGCAGCCGCTGATACAGCGCCCGCAATCCCTCGAAGCGCATGCCCTCCGGCGGCTCCGTCGCTTTCTCCACCTCGGCGGCGAAGCAGTGATCGCCGCCCAGTGTGCCGAGGTACTGCGTGCGCAGCGGCGTCATTCCGAGGGTTGTAACGTCCTCGATATTCGGCAACGTCGTGCCGGTATCCGTCTCCCCCACGAGCAGGGCACCCTCGCGAAAGACCCACCACCATGCCGCACCATCCCGTGACTTCGGCGGCTTAATTCCCGCAACAAACGCGTGTTCCATGTCACCTCCAGTGTGCGGTGAGCAGGGGGCAGTTGCGGCTCTGCCCACTGCTCACCGCACACTGCCTACGCTCATAGTATGCCACGCGGTCATAGACTGCGGCGCTGCTTTGCTTCAATGACGCGCTGGTATCCGGTTTGCGATGGGAGGGAGACTCGCGTCATCGCTTCTCGGAGCGGGGCAAATGGGAACGTGAACGACCGCGCGATGACGAAAGGAATTCGCTACATGCCATCGCCACTATTGACCGGAACGGCTGCGGGTGCGGTCGGCACGGTAGCCCTCAACATCGCCACCTATCTGGACATGACGGTACGCGCCAGGCCCGCGAGCAGCGTCCCCGCGAAACTGGTCGGCGTTCTTGCCGATAAGGCCGGAATTGACCTCGCATCCGGCGCGGGAGAGGCCGCGAAAGAGGAGGAGAAAAATCGCCAGAGCGGAGTAGGGGCGCTCATTGGCTACGTAAACGGGCTGGGCATCGCGGCGCTCTATGGCGCGGTACGACCGCACCTGCGGTGGATCCCCGTGCCAGTCGCCGGAGTCCTGCTCGGCCTTGCCGCGATGGCGGCCAGTGATGTGCCGATTAGTGCCTCAGGGGTGAGCGACCCTGCCACCTGGGCGCCCGAAGATTGGGCGGCTGATCTTATTCCCCATCTCATCTACGGGCTGGTAACGGCGGTCGCCTACGATTCTTTCGCGGAGTAGCGCGCTGTCAGTCCGCCGCCGGTCGGTCATATGCGTCCGTGGAGAGCATCTCTTCCAGTTCAGTGGTCGGATCGGTGACGGAGGAGCGCTGCGAGAGGCGGACGATCAGGGCGAGGCCGACGACGACTTCCGCCGCCGCGATGGTGATGATGAAGAGGGCGACGATCTGCCCCTCAAGATTCCCCCACCGCCGCGCATAGGCGATCAGGGCGAGATTCGCCGCGTTGAACATCAGTTCCACCGCCATGAAGAGCGTCAGTGGCGTGCGGCGCGAGAGGACGCCGAACAACCCCGCCGCAAACAGGAATGCACTGAGGAGGACATACCCATTCGTCGGCAACATCAGCGATTCCCCCCCTGGCGTTCGTGGCGGCTGAGCATGACGGCGCCGACGGTAGCGGCGAGCAAGAGCGCGGAGACGACTTCCAGCGGGAAGAGGTAGCCGGTGAAGAGGGTCGTTCCGACCGCCTCGACGCTCGCCGGAACCTTCGGTGCCGCGTTCGGTAACGTCGCTTGTACGACTGCCGCACCGATAATCAGCAGCGTAGCGATGCCGAGAACGATCGCCACGCCGCGCTCCCCAAGAAACGCGCCCCGGCTCTCCTCCACATCCGGCCCCAGCAGCGTGAGAATGAAGAGGAAAAGCACCATGATGCCACCAGCGTAGAGGAGCAACTGCGCCACGGCGAGGAATTCCGCGCTCATCGAGAGGTACAGCAGCGCGAGGCACGCCGTATTGAGGACGAGTGTCAGCGCGATATGCACCGGGTTACGAAGCGTCACCACCCCGACCGCCGTGATCGCCGCCAGCGCGGCAACAAGCCAGAAAACGACCGTCATCCCTTCCCTCAATTCCTCACTGGGCTACTCGCCCGCGTCAACCTGTTTGCGCGGGTCCGCTTCGTTCGGTTTCAGGAGCAGCATCTCCTTCGTGTAGATGAAGTCGCCCCGGTCGCTGTCCGCCAGTTCGTACCACGGGCCGAGGACGACCGCCTCGACCGGGCAGGCCTCCTCGCAGTAGCCGCAGAAGATGCAGCGGATCATATTGATCTCGTACCGCTCGGCGTAGCGCTGGCCGTGCGAGACCGGATTGTCCGGGTCGTTCTCCGCCGCCTTGACGTAGATCGCTTGCGACGGGCAGGCAGCGGCGCAGAGTTCGCAGCCGATGCACCGCTCCGTCTCATCCTCGTTGCGTAAGAGCAGATGCCGCCCGTGGAAGCGGGCCGCGACCTCCTTGCGCTCTTCGGGGTACGAGATCGTCTCCGGCTTACGCACGAAGTTCCGTAGCGTTGTGCCCATTCCCTTCGCCAGCCCGGCGGCGTCTTGCATCAGGCTCTGTTTCTTCTCGCGTGCCATTACATCCCCCGGTAGTCAGTAGTCAGAACAATTCGGATTTGCTGACTACTGACTACTACTTGAACACTCCCACAATCAGCGCCGTGACCATCAGATTGACAATCGCGAGGGGCAGAAGGAAATCCCACCCGAGGCGCATCAGCCGATCATAGCGGATGCGCGGCAAGGTCGCGCGAAGCCAGATAAAGAGAAAGACGAAGAGCGCCATCTTGATCGCGAACCAGAGCGGCCCGGAGAGGAACGGCCCCTTCCAGCCACCGAGGAAGCAGACCGTTGCAATTGCGCTCACCGTCAGCATGTTGACATACTCCGCAAGGAAGTAGAGCGACCAGCGGAAGCCCGCGTACTCGGTCAGATACCCCGCGACCAGTTCCGTCTCCGCTTCCGGCAGATCGAAGGGCGCGCGGTTCACCTCCGCGACCGCGCTGATTAGGTAGATCAGGAAGGCGACAGGCAGGACGACGATGTACGGGATCGGTGATTGCCCATTCACGATGCCCGTCAGCCGGGTCGTCCCGGCAAGCAGCATGACACTCGCCAGCGCGAGGCCGAGCGGCAGTTCGTACGAGATGATCTGCGCCGTCGAGCGGAGGCTGCCCAGGAGCGAGTACTTGCTGCCCGATCCCCAGCCGCCGAGGACGATGCCATAGACGCCGAGCGAACTGAAGGCGAGTAGAATCAGCAGCCCGACGCTCACATTCGCGAGCACGAGCGGCACATGATGACCGCCAACAACGAAGTACGTGCCTATCGGAATGAGCGCGAAGCCCGACACCGCGAGCACGAGCGAGATGATCGGTGCGAGGCGATAGACGATCCGGTCCGCGCCCAGCGGCGTGAACTCGCCCTTGAAGACGAGTTTTACCGCGTCCGCCAGCGGCTGCAAGAAACCGAACGGGCCGACGCGGTTCGGGCCGAGGCGCACCTGAAAACGGGCGAGCAGCCGCCGCTCGATCAGCGTCATGTATGCCGCCGCCGTGACCGCGACGAGCATGACGATCACCGCGCCAACGAGCGCCTGGACGAACCCCGTCACATTCAATCCGCGACCTCCCGTTCGATCGTCTGCATCAGCGGCGGCGTCACGCCGTCCAGTTCGACATCGGTGACATCGGCATATGCCGGGATATTTTGCTGGATCGCCTCCCAGACTTGCTCCGGCGACGTGACGGGGATCGGCTGGCCGAGCGCGCCCGCCAACTCCTTCACGGCGTACCACGCCGGTTCGACACTACCGGGGAGCGCGGGGCCGCGCCGGAGCCGCTGCACACGCCCGGCGAAATTCGTCAGCGTGCCCGCTTCTTCCGTCGCCACCGCGATGGGGAAGAGAACATCCGCCTGCTGTGCCGCCGCCGTGGGATGACTCGCAAAGACGATCAGTGTCTCGGCCTGATCCACCGGTGGGTCGCCGCCGAGGACGATCAGGCCGCGCACCCCGGAAGAGCCGTCGAGCATCGCCGTCGCGTCCGCGCCACCGGTGGGGAGGATGCTGAGGTCAATCGCGCCACGCCCGTTCGCCGTGCTGACGACGGGGCCGCCCGCCGCCGGCATCAGCGCCGCGACCGCATCGGCGACCAATGAATCGGCGAGCAGCGCCGGATCCACGAGCAGCATCCGCTTCTCCGCTGCCTGCCATTGCTCAGCAACCGGCGCGAGATCGGCCGGCATGACCGTTGCGATCTCCGGCATCTTCTTTCCCTGCACCGCCGCCGCGAGCGCGCGGAGGATCGCCGCCTCGCCCCGGACAGCGGGCTGAATCCAGGTCGTCGCCTCCTGTGTCAGCCCGGTTGGGCTGGCGTGGACGAGCACGAGATTCGCGCCACGCTCCACCGCCTTGCGGAGCCGCAGATGGAGCACCGGCACCTCCGCGACCGCATCCACCCCGACAACGAGGATTATCTCGACGGTATCCAGGTCGGCGATAGTGCCCCGGAAGCCGAGATCGTCCCGCGCGGGGATGGGCGGGCGTGGGTAGTGATCCACATTGCCGGTATCAATCACCCCACGCATCAGGCGGCGAAAGAGGAAGAGCGCTTCGTTCGGCACCGTCGGGCTGGCGATGCCGCCGATGGCGTCCGCACCGTGCGTCGCGCGGATCGCCGTCAGGCGGGTCGCTGCCTCGGTCAGCGCCTCCGCCCATGTCACGGGGACGAGCGCGCCGCCGCGCCGCACCATCGGCGTTGTGACGCGGTTCTCGCGCGTCGCGCCGACCTGCCCGAAGCGGCCATAGTCGCAGAGCCAGCCGTTGTCCACATCGGGATTGTCGCGGCTACTGACGCGCAGCAGTTCGCCATCGCGCACGGAGAGCGTGACATTGCAGCCCATCGCGCAGCCGCCGCAGACGCTCGCCGTCAGATCAAGGTCCCACGGGCGCGCCTGGAAACGGTACTGGCGGCTGGTCAGCGCGCCGACGGGGCAGAGTTCAATCGTGTTGCCGGAGAAGATTGAGTCGAACTCCCGTCCTTGCGCGACGCCGATCTCGCTGTGATCCGCCCGCTCCAGGACGACGAGGCTCGAATCGCCGACGATCTCCTCCTGGAAGCGCGTGCATCTGAGGCACATGATGCACCGCTCGCGGTCGAGGACGATCCGCTCCGAGAGGGGATACCGCTTGGCGAGATGCCGCTTCTCCTCGCGGAACCGGCTCGTGCCGAGGCCCCAGGCGAAGGTGATATTTTGCAGCGGGCACTCGCCGCCTTTGTCGCAGATCGGGCAATCGAGCGGGTGATTCGCCAGCATAAATTCGAGTACGGACTCCCGCCCCGCCCGCGCCAGTTCATTCTGTGTATGAATGACCATCCCCGGCGCGACGGGCGTCGTGCAGGCAGCTTGCAAGCGCGGCGTCGGCTCGATCTGCACGAGGCAGATGCGGCACGCACCGACCGGCGTCAGTTTGGGGTGATAGCAGAAGACGGGGATCTCCACCCCGGCCCGCTTCGCCGCCTCGACAATCAGCGTCCCCTTCGGCACCGCCACCGCAACCCCGTCTATCGTCAACTCAACCAACTCTTCAGCCATTCAATTCCTCGCTCGTCGAAAAAAGCGCAAAGAGCACAAAGAACGCAGAGAGCGCAAAGAGGATCAAAGTGGGGAAAGAGCAATGCGCTCTTTCCCCCCGTCTTTCAATATTCGCACGTTGAAGTTGAACAACATACCAAGCTGATAGCCAGTCGCTCGAAGATACGAGCGCACTTGAGCAATATGGACAGATGCGAGCGTCCCGACGGCCTTTAGCTCCACAATGACTGAATCACCGATACGGAGATCGATCCGCCCGGACCCGATAATATTGCCTTTGTAGCGCACCTGCACATCCCCTTGCCGCTTGAATGGTATCTGGCGAAGTTGCAATTCCATGCAGACCGCCTCTTCATAGATCGCTTCAGGAAAGCCCGGCCCAAGCGTTCGATGCACCTCGGTAGCCGCGCCGATGATGGCGTGAGACCAGGCATCCTCCTTCTCTTTTCTTGCAACCGTATTCATCCCTTGTCTCTCTTTGCGTTCTTCGTGTCCTTTGCGTTAAAACGGAATGCAGCCGGGTGGGCAGTGGCCGGTGGCGTTGTGGGCGTCGAAGTCGGCGCGGAAGTGCTTCATCGCGGACATCACCGGCGCCGCCGCCGAATCGCCGAGGAGACAGAGAGAGCGGCCGGGGATGTGGCTGGCGAGATCGTTGACAAGGAACAGGTCCGCCTCCGTGCCGCCGTCGCCGGTGACGCGTTCGAGGATTTTCAGCATCCAGCTCGTGCCTTCGCGGCAGGGCGTGCATTTGCCGCACGATTCATGCTGATAAAACTCGATGAACCGCGTCACGGCGCAGGCCATACAGACCGTCTCGTCCAGCACCATCACCGCGCCGGAGCCGAGCATCGAACCCGCCGCGCGGCAGGCATCGAAGTCCATCACGAGATCCATCACGTCCTTGCCGTCCGGCAGCGTGGCGGGCAGGATCGCCGCCGAACTGCCGCCGGGAATGACCGCCTTCAGTTTCCGCCCCTCACGCATGCCGCCACCATGCGCGACCAGTTCGCGCAGCGTGATGCCGAGCGGCAGTTCGTAGTTGCCGGGCCGGTTGACGGAGCCGGAGAGCGAGTAGATTTTCGGCCCGCAGTTCGGCGCAACGCCGATTGCGGCGTACCACTCCGGCCCGTTCTTGAGGATGAAGGGCACATTCGCCAGCGTCTCGGCATTATTGATGACCGTAGGCCGACCGTAGAGGCCGACGACCGCCGGAAAGGGAGGGCGGGAGCGCGGCATCGGGCGCTTCCCTTCGAGGGATTCGAGCAGCGCCGTCTCCTCGCCGCAGATGTACGCGCCCGCCCCCCGGAAGACGGTAATCGTCAGATCAATCCCCTTGCCGAAGATGTCCGTGCCGAGGAAGCCGGCCTTCTCCGCGTCCGCGATTGCCTGATTGAGCCGTGCGGCGGGCAGGCCGAACTCGCCCCGGCAGTAGATAAAGGAGTGCGTCGCGCCAATCGCGTAGGAGGCGATCATCACGCCCTCGACGACGATGTGCGGGTCCCATTCCATGATCGCGCGATTATTGAAGGTACCCGGCTCGCTCTCATCCGCGTTGCAGCAGACGTATTTCGGGCCGGGGATATTCGGGACGAACCCCCACTTCGTGCCGGTGGAGAAACCCGCCCCGCCCCGCCCGCGCAGGCCGGAGCGCTTCACCCAATCCGTTACCTCGGCGGGCGATAGTTCGGTGACGGCACGCCGCCAGCCCGTGTATCCTCCCCGGCTGAGATAATCTTCCAATTCCCACGCGCCCGCGCGCCCGACCGATGCCGTCAGAAACGGCTCGAAGGGTGCGACGGTCGCCGCTCTTTCTTCGATAACGGAGGCCATTGATCTTCCTACCCCCACCCCCCTCCCGAGACGGGAAGGGGTGACTCATTGATAAGCCTATGCGATCGTATCTATCGCCCAATCATTGCCAGAGGACGCATGCGATGCGCCCCTACCGCTCCCCTTCCTGCGTCGGGAAGGGGCTGGGGGTTAGGTCGTCTTCCGCAATTCCTTCACCAGTTCCGTCACTTTCTCCTCGGTCATCTGCTCGTGGTACGTCGTATTGACACGGAGGGCGGGCGCGCCACCGCAGGCGGCGAGGCATTCAATCGTGCGGAGGAGCGTGACGCTGCCATCCGGCGTCGTTTCGCCCACCGTGATGCCGAGTTCCTGCTCCAACCGCGCGAGGATGCGCCGGCTTCCCCAGAGCGCGCAGGAGAGGTTGTCGCAGACCTCGACGATTGCCGTGCCCACCGGCTGCGTGAAGAACATCGTGTAAAAGGTGGCGAGGCTGTGGACATGATGCGGGGAGACGCCGAGCAGCGCGGCGACTTCCGCCGACGCCTCCGCCGGGACGTAGCCGATCTCCTCCTGCGCCAGCCTTAAGGCGTCGAGAATTGCCGATTGCACCTTCGGATACTTCGCCTTCAGCGCGATGATCGCGTCCCGCGTCGCATCGCTCAATATGGCGGGCGTTCCTGGCGGCTCTCCCCCTTCCTGCGGAGGGAAGGGGGCCGGGGGATGAGAAGAAATCATCGGTCTACTTCCCCCATCACTGGATCGAAACTGCCGATGATCGCGACGAGATCGGCGACCAATCCGCCCTCCGAGCAAGGGCCGAGCGCGTGAAGCGACGCGAACGACGGTGCGCGGAAATGGCAGCGGTACGGCCTCCCCATGCCATCTGACAGCAGATAGACGCCGAACTCGCCACGTGGCGACTCAATGCATTGGTAGACTTCGCCAATCGGCGGTTTGTATCCTTCCGTCACCAGTTTGAAGTGGTGGATCAGCGCCTCCATACTCCGCTCGATCTCCTCACGCGGCGGCAGGGCAATCTTGCGGTCGCTCGTCAGGATCGGCCCTTCCGGCAGGCGGTCGAAGGCTTGCCGGGCGATCTTGACGCTCTCGCGCATCTCCGCGACGCGCACGAGGTAGCGGGCGTAGACATCGCCGTCTGTGCGTATGGGGATGTTGAACTGGTACTGGTCATAATCCGCGTACGGATCGTCGCGCCGGAGGTCCCAGTCAATGCCGCTCGCCCGCGCGTTCGCCCCGGTGACGCCGAGCGCGATGGCATCGTCCGCGCTCAGGACGCCAACACCAATCGCCCGCTCGCGGAAGAGGCCGTTCGTTGTCAGGAGCGATTCGTACTCGTCAACGTGCGCGGGCATCGCCGTCAGAAAGGCGTCGCACTTCCGCAGGAACTTCTTCGTCAGATCGTTTGCCAGCCCGCCGGGGCGGATGAAACTGGTCATCATCCGCGCGCCGGAGATCTCCTCGAAGAGGTCGAGCAACACTTCGCGCTCGCGGAAGCAGTAGAACAGGGCGCTCAGAGCGCCGAGATCAACCGCCTGCGTGCCGAGCCAGACGAGATGGCTGGCGAGGCGGCCCAACTCGCTGAGCAGAATGCGGACCACCCGTGCCCGTTCGGGAATCTCGACCTCCATCAGTCGCTCGACGGCGAGCGAGTAGGCGAGATTCATGCTGAGGGGAGAGAGGTAGTCAATCCGGTCGGTCAGCGTCACCGCCTGCCAGTACGTCTTCTCCTCCGCTGTCTTCTCGATGCCGGTGTGCAAGTAGCCGATCTCCGGCTGGCATGTGACGACCGTCTCGCCGTCCAGTTCGAGGACGAGCCGCAACACGCCGTGCGTGCTCGGATGCTGCGGCCCCATATTGACCTTCATCCGGCCCGGATGAGTAGTCGGTAGTCGGTAGTCAGTAGTCAGTGGAGCACCGTCGGACACCGTTGCGGCCTGACCGCCATTCTGACTACTATGCATCTGCTTTCCTCCGGCCGCGCGCGATCGCCGCGACGGTGTGCGTGAATTCGACCGGCTCGCCACCGACGCTCATATCCTTGCGGAGCGGATGA